>JAIXRD010000092.1 GCA_027485365.1 Cryomorphaceae bacterium
AAGCAAAATTTGGATGGCGATGATAAAGAAGATGCTATCATAACCGTAAATCGATTCAATTACGCCATAGAAAAGGCAAGGCAATCACCCAATGCAGCAAAACTTGCGGAGATCGGCTATGTGGGTAATTACAACTACATTTTTTATTATGATGGTGGATTGGATTTGATTTCCCCAGCGATTGCAGTCCCCTCTTCTCCGTATCTTCCGCTAGAAATTTCATTTGAACCAATTACATCGACCGAATATAGTGATGTCTTAGTTACCTATCGAATCCGAAATTCAGCATATCGCGCATTTTTCACGGTGGAAAATCATACGCCAGCTCGATATTTCGAGTGGCCAATCTTTGATGAATTAGGAACACCACGCGCCAAAGCGTTCTCCTTCGCATATATTGCTACCGCAATGAATCCACGGAAGAATATTCAAGTATATCAAGCTAAAGTAACCCTCGCCGACACCACCACAAATTTCAATGTGGCTAAACCAATACTCACAAAAGAATCTAAGGTATTGTACGAGTTCTTTTACTTACCCGCGCAACAAAAATACGTAACCAAAAAAAATACACCTTAACGATGTTGTTAGACCAAGAATCAAAAGAAGATATCCGACCTTGGAACATGGATACCAATTCGTTTTGTATGCTCATGCACTTAAGTCAATTTGCCTCCAGCGTTTTTCCATTAGCAGGAATTATTATGCCCATCGTCATGTGGCAGCAATTCAAAAAAGATAGCAGCGTCATCCATGAAAATGGGAAACAAATTATGAATTTCATGTTGACGACCTTCCTTGTCGGAATCGTTTTTACCCTCGGGATAGTTGCAGTGGTTATGACCTTATTCAACAATACATCGACCGACCAACGTGAAGCCGCATTTTCTGCGATGGGTATAGTAACTATTCTATTGTTTGCCGCTGGATTCAGCATTGCTTATGTCGTGTTTATTATTCTTGCTGCAATTAAAGCATATAATGGACAGGTCGGAAAATACCCCTTAACCATTAGATTTATACGATGAAAAATACAGTTTCTGAGGTTACGGAATTTTACGATGAATATGTTGTCGAACAAGCGAACACAGGGATCAACGACCGTATTTATGGCGTTTATGAGCGCCTTATTGGACTTGGTTTAAATGCTCATAGTACAGTGCTCGAGTTGGGTTGTGGCATTGGAATGATGACTTCGCTCTTAAAACGAACCGTGAACCAAGGAAAAATCCATGCAATCGATATTAGCGCAGCATCAATCGAATATGGAAAAGCGAAATTTGGCGGAGCGAACGTTACCTTCAGTACGCAAGACATTACCACCTTCGAAACCCAATTAAATACGCCGGATTTCATTACCTTAATTGATGTACTTGAACATATTCCGCTTGAATTGCATGCGGCCTTATTCAAACGAATCTCCCAGGTTATGGGTCTTAACTCACACTTCGTAATTAACCTACCAAACCCAGACTATATAGCACATGACATCGCCTTAGAGGCCGATTCCTTGCAAGTGATAGACCAACCGGTTCCGTTTGCTTCCTTAATTCAACAACTGGATGATGCCGGCTTAGAATTAATGACTTATCAGAAATATGGTCTTTGGCATCACGACGAATACCAATGGTTTGTTTTACGAATAAAACGCCCGTTTAATGAAGTTCGAATCGATGATTCATTAACGCTTATGGAGAAAATCAAACGAAAAATCAAGCGATTAAGAATTAAGCGATTAAATAAATAACTAAATAAATGGGTGCGGGTTTAAACCCGCACCCATTTATTACATCCAGTGGTTTATGCTACTTCAAGAAATAATCCACCCATGCATCCATTTGCTGAATGGAATTGGGGCGAAGTAGGATTTCTCGCTTGGCGTCCAGTAAAAACATGGTGGGGGTTCCGAATACGCAGTATGAGGTAGCAATCGGGCTATTCCATTTCCCGTAATCGCAATAGGAGGTAAAAGGAAAGGGCGTTACAAATTGCTCAAAGGATTCTTTGGTTTCGTCCAGCGAAATGAAGACCACCTCTACCCCTTTGGCTTTCCATTTTGAATACAAGTTGGCAATTTTTGGAACTTCCTCCTTGCAGGTTTCGCACCAACTGGCCCCAAATACGATAAGGGTGTACGGACTTTTAAGTTCCGATAGTTTCTTGAGTTTTGGAATAGAATTTTTCAAATTGACCCTGAATTCCATGTCGGGGGCGATGTTCCCTTTTTTCATGGCGCGGTAGGTTTCCAATTGCTTGGCTAAATCCGAATTCAAGGTACAGCTTGTTTCGTTGAGTGCTTTGAGGGCGAGGTACTCTGACGCTTGAAAGAGCGAATGGCGTTCTAAGAGATCGAATAAATAATCCGTTACTTCATTTAAGCGGTCTTGATTTTTCACCAAATGCAAGAACATGGAATCTATGGATACTTTCATTTCAATAAACACGGAATCCAAGGGTCGTCCAGAGTTTTCTAAGAGCCAAAAGTGACTTTCCAAGGCATCTTTTAATAGCCCACTGCGATACAGTCGTTCGTCGGTGTAGTCTAAAGATCGAAATGCGCTTACGGTGGCTGGAATTTCTTCGGTGCGGTATTGCGCAATGGTGGAAACATCGCTCACCAACCTTCGCACGGGCAAGTACCAACGCACGTACCACGAAGGATTAAGTGCGTCGAGGTAGGCTTGATCTTCTTTTTTTATGCGAACCTTTTCGGATTGGATTGCCTTGGAAGGAACGGCTTGAATGGAAAACATACTGTCTAAGATGTAAATCTTTTCTAGATAACCCCACGCACTGAGTGCTTGCTCCCTGCGGGGATGTTGTACCGCATAGGTAGCGAAGGCTTGGTTTTGCTGGCCTTCTATGATTTGAACGCTTTCGGAATAGCTGAGGTGACCGCCTTGCAGCCGAATGCGCTCGTTTTTGTCGAGGATCAAAAAATAGGGTTTATTCTCGGCGGTGATGAGGTAGCCTATGGCCGGTTTATCGGTGTTAAAGGAGAACGAAAAGGTACCGTTTGCTCCTACGATAACGCTGTCGAGGGTGCGAGATTGAATGCCTTGAAAGGTCCCAAAACGCACCAATTCGCCCGCCATGGAGGGAAAAGTAGCCGTGAGGGTTTGGGATGAACCAAAAAATGGTAAAACTGAAAGTATCCAAAAAATCAACTTCATCTTTTATGTCATTTTACGCTTGCATGAAAAACAAACCTGTGATTGAAGTTTTCAAATTAATTCTTAATACAACGGACCGAGCTTCCATAGCCTCGTAAAAAGTTGATAAGGGCAGCATTGCTGCTGGCGAAGGACAATAGACGAGATTCCGTTCCGCTCATTGTGCTACTCCAATAGTAGCCGTTCGATCCGACAATGATTAGCGTGCCATTAACGTTATAGCGATTTCCGGCCATAGTCCATTTGAGCGGAGAGGCAAAAGCACCCACACTATTATTTTGGCTCCAACTTAAGCGTTCGGTGTTAATTTCGGTTTCTGTAGGAATTCTGTAGCCACTTGGGCAGGGGTTGTTTACCCCATTTACCCCTTGCCATAAATTCGCGTTTTGAGGAGAACGCCAATCTTCTGGGGCATTTGGTGCTAAAATAAAATTACCATGCGCCGGTTGGTCAACACCGGAAAGGGTAACCGTTGTGGGAGAAGTGCGGCACTGGTGCCCATCTGCCCGCCTGCCCCATTGGTATAAATCGCCGTAGGCATTTACATCGGTGCTGCTGGTAGCCACTTGCGTGGCACCTAAATTACGGTCCATCCAAATGCGCCCCGTGGTGGGGTTCGTTACATCCACTACTGTGGTAGCACCCGCACAATGTACAGTACCCGCAGGGTATTGGCCTATGGCTGCAACATTCACCGTAAAGGAACACGATTGTCCTCCTACCGTGATGGCAAAACTGGCACTGCCGGCAGAAGCGGGGGTTCCAGAGATGGTGAAATTCAAAGATCCTGCGCCATTGATTAAAACACCTTGAGAAAGGGTTGCTGTTAAGCCGGTTACACCGGTCGAAGCAGTAGTTTGCGCAGCGTAATAACCTCCGTTACCGCCGGTGTAGGGTACACTTGCAGTCACATTGCTTACAAGCATGCCAATGATTGGGTTTCCTGTCGTTGTGGAACCCCCACAGTTTAAGGCGCCCAGCGCGCCCGGGGTTTCTCTAATGCAACGCACCGTCATTCCGTATGACCTTGGATTGTCTTGAATGGCTGCACCGCTCACGTCGTATTCAATGCTTCTGGTGTTGGTTCCATTAAGGTTACTGCTCCAATACCTACCTGTTCCTCCCACGTTTAGTAAAGATCCATCGTAGTAGCGAATGCCTCCCATGGACAATTTTAAGGTAGAGGCAAAACCTCCTGCTGCGTTGGAACTTGGCCAACTTAAGCGATCGTTGTTAAGTTCCGTTTCGGTGGGAACTCTGTAGCCATTTGGACAAGGGTTGTTTACCCCATTCACCCCTTGCCATAAATTCGCATTTTGTGGACTGCGCCAATCGAAAGGTGCATTGTTCCCCGTAATAAAACTTCCATGTGCGGGTTGGTCAACGCTGCTTAAGGTTGCGGTTGTAGTTGAAGTTCTACATTGATGACCATCCGTACGCCTTCCCCATTGGTATAAATCTCCATAGGCTGCTTGATCCGTAGTGGAAGTAGCCACTTGCGTAGCACCCAAGTTTCGGTCCATCCAAGTCTTCCCTGTGGTTGGGTTCGTTACATTCACAA
>JAIXRD010000257.1 GCA_027485365.1 Cryomorphaceae bacterium
CAACATTCGGTGGTATAGGTAATCTGGATTCTGCATTAAGGATGCCATTTTTTTATGTTGATGGCAATATTCTACCGCTTCACCTTCTCTGGCATTACTCGGATCAAAGGTGTTTTTTGTTTTCACTTGAGCATTTATGCTTAATACAAAGAATGCCACAAATAAGGTGTAAATATGCTTCATGTTTCTAATTTTTTCCGTGCTAAAATACGATTTTATTCTACGGCATCAAACGTTCAAGAAGGATTAAAGTTCATTTAACTATCTTTACCTTATGAAATCAAAAACTGCCAAAGAATCTACCTCCATAACAACCTATGTTGTGCTTCCGAACGACACAAACCCTTTGGGTAATTTATTTGGCGGACAGTTATTAGCCTGGATGGATGTGATTGCAAGTGTTTCCGCTCACCGTCATTGCAAACGCGTTGTGGTAACCGCGTCTGTTAATAATGTTTCTTTCAAGAAACCTATTCCTCAATCTTCAATTGTGACCCTTGAAGCAAAAGTATCACGTGCGTTTAGCAGCAGCATGGAAGTTTTTGTGGATGTCTTTGTTGAGGATCAGGTGACTGGTGTACGAGAGAAATGCAATCAAGCTATATACACCTTTGTAGCGGTAGATCAAAACGGCGGTCCAATTCAAGTTCCTGAACTTGTTCCAGAAACCGAAGAAGAAATTGAACGATTTCATGGGGCCATGCGACGAAGGGAATTGAATTTAATTCTTGCAGGTAAAATGAAGCCTTCTGAAGCAGTTGAAATTAAAAAACTCTTTTTAGATGATGCGTTATAAGTTATTGGTTCTTTTTGGAATTTGCAGTGCTGTACTTTTTGGCCAATCCCTATCTGGAAATTGGTATGGTACCTTAGATGTAATGGGTCAAAAACTACCACTCGTTTTACACCTTAGAGATAGTGCGGGAATTTGGAAAGGCACCCTGGACAGCCCCAAACAAAATGCCTTTGGGATTCCGATGAGTTCCATCGAAGTTAAAGGAAAAAATTTGGCGTTTACCATCGATAAATTACACGCATCTTATCAAGGAACGCTTTCCGACTCATTACTAATTAAGGGAGAGTTCAAGCAAGGTGCATTCAAGGCTACACTCGATTTTAATCAACAAGAAATCCCACAGCAAGAAACAAAAAAACTTCAAGACCCTAAAGAACCAATCCCCTATGTACAAGATGAAGTAACTATATATAACCCAACAGGCGATTTTAATTTAAGTGGTACACTGACTCATCCAGAACATACGAAACCCGTTAAAGTAGCCTGTGTGATCTTAATCACCGGAAGTGGTCCACAGGACCGAAACGAAGAGATTCTTGGTCATCGTCCGTTCTTAGTCTTAGCTGACCGATTAACGCTGTCTGGCTATGGCGTATTACGCATGGACGACCGTGGAACGGGTAAATCTGAAGGAGTATTTAACGGTGCTACATCCAAAGACTTTGTAACAGATATCGAATCTGCCATCGCGTTTGTAAAGACCTTATCCTATATCGATACTCAAAAAATAATCTTAATGGGACATAGTGAAGGAGGGATGATCGCTAATATGGTGGCAGCAAAACATCCTGAAGTTTATGGGGTTATCTCTCTCGCCGGCCCTGGGGTATTAGGTTCAACCCTTTTAAAAGAACAGCAGTTATTAATCTCAAAAGCAATGGGTGCATCGGAGAAAGAATTAAAAAAAATTGAATCTTTTTCCAACTCATTTTATCCGCTATTAACTTTAGATTCTATGCAACTTGTTAAGCAAAAAGCGGAGTCGTTTCTTACGCAGTTTGCCAAAGGAATTAAGAGAAAAGCGCTTCGTGAAAGTGGGGCAAAAGATCGATCAACATGGGTCAAAATGAACTCAGATGCTTACATAAATCCGTGGATGATTTATTTCTTAAATTATAACCCAATGAGCGACCTCAAGCAACTTGATTGCCATTATTTAGCCCTCAATGGAACCACCGACCTACAAGTTCCTGCTAAAATGAATTTAGAGGCGATTGCCACCAATTGCAATCCGAGTGCTGGAAAAATCAAAGTAATCAAAGCGCTTGACGGATTAAATCACATGTTCCAACCTTCCGCCACCGGAAGTCCTAACGAATATGGATCAAATGAAATTACATTCGACAACACAGCAATTCAAGAAATCCTTAATTTTCTCGATAGAATAACGAAGTAATTTGTTCGGAAATCTCTACCGACTGTTGCTTGAGCATACAATCAAAATGCCCTTTAGGACAGGTGTTATGTCCTATCTTAGAGCACGGCCGACACGATAAATCTGCTACTTGTGCATTAAATACGGGTCTTTTTTGAAAGGGATACATACCAAATTCCGGTACGGTATTTCCCCAAATACACACCATGGGTTTATCATAAAAAGCCGCCAGGTGCATCAGTCCCGTATCATTCGTTACCACAACCTTAGCCTTCGATAAAACCAATGCGGCTTCCGCAAGGCTTGTTTTTCCTACCAATGAAATAATTGATGGGAAATGCGCTTGCAGTGAGCTGGCCAATGCGTTTTCCTTTTCGCCACCCAAGAGTATAATCGGCAGATCAAGGCGTTCGATGGTTTCGATTAACTTACTTAATGGGTATTGTTTGGTCGAGAAGGTGGCACCCAGTACCCAAGCAACGTAATTTAAGGGTAAAGACTCAACCACATGGTTTGCGTTATTTGCAGATAGGGTAACTGAGGTAGGATTGACTTTGGCTGCTTGAGCATAACGTTCCACTACATGAACCTTGGGCAAGGTATTCCATTTAAAGGAAGTAAATAACCACTTTTGGAAATTCAATTTACGAAAGCGATGCCATGACCCTTTCAACATAAGTACTTGGAGTAAAAAGGTCCGTAAATTATTGTGTAAATCAATGACTAGGTCATAACGTTCCCTTCTTAATTGCGTGGCAGTTTGAACGAGTGATTCTTGCAAAAAGCGAGGTTGTACCTTGCTGGATAATAACTCCAATACAGCTTTATTACTTGGTTTGGTTAAGAAATGAATTTCTGCCGATGGATATTTATGCTGCAAAGCCGCTACTACTGAGAATGTCAGTAAAATATCTCCTATCGCGCTAAACCGTACTACTAATATTTTCACCCTTTAAACGTCAATTCAACAATCACCCCACGTCCTTTTTCACTGGATATACTCCCCTTTATACCGGCCATATCCATACGGTGTTTCATGTTTTGCATTCCTAAGCCTTCATTCAATCCTTCGCTATTAAATCCTACCCCATTATCTATAACAACTAGGCTAATTTTTGATCCTTCAATCGGTTGAATGGATATAGAAATCTCTGAAGCCTTTGAATGTTTTAAGGCGTTATTCAATACCTCCTGAACTATCCGATACAAATTAAATCGATCTACATTAACGAAGCTCTCTTCATTTATTTGATCAGCAATACTTAAGGTAAGCGTCATTTTACCGGTAGCGTTTATCCGGTGAGCGAAGCGTTCTAAGGCATTTAAAAATCCTTTTTCAAGCGCTGGAGGTAATAAATTATAGGCCATCTCACGCAATTCTTGAATCGACCCTTGAAGTAACTGCTTAATTTGTTCTAATGCCGCTTCATCGGAAGCAACAGGTGTTAAATTTTGCAATAATAAATTCAATAGTACCAATTGTTGTCCCAGCCCATCGTGAAGCTCCCGTGCAATTTTCTTTTTCTCTCCTTCTTCTGCTTGTGCAATGATGTCATACTTACGCTGTTCAAAGAGTAACTCATCTGTCTTATCAACCACTAATGCAATATACGCTTCTTTGTCCTCTGTTAACTGATTCAAAATGATTTGAGTGGAAATATCTTGCTCTGTTAAGGTACGTTGCTTGTAATACCCCATCCATCGTGGACTATTATCTTCAGCTGATAAATTCTGTTCCGAAATAATGAACTCATTCAAGGATTTACCCACGATCTCATGGGCGTTTTCCGCATCAAATAGCGTGAGCGCTGCTTGATTACAAAATAAAATTTCATAGGTACTCACCGACAATTTCAACATCGGAAGGGGCGAGTTATTAAAGAGGTCTTTATATTTTTTTTCTGATTCTGTGAGTTGAACTTGGAATGTTCGGCGGAGCATTCCGTATTTAATTGTTTTATCTAAAACCCCCGCATTAATTTCATTTTTCAGCAAATAATCTTGTGCTCCTTTTGCAACAATTTCTAAGGAAAGTGCACGGTTATCCATTCCGGATAGCACGATAATTGTTGCCCCATCAAAAATTGCTTGAATGCGATCATAGGTGGCAATGCCGGAAGAATCACGGATGTTCAAGTCCAAGAGAATAACATCCGGTGTAAACTCTTCTTTGACCTCCATGGCATCGGCTATGGCATCAATAGACACGATATCATACGAACTATAACCCAAAAGAACTAAGCGTTCTTGAAGCAGGCTCGCAAAAGAAAGATCATCTTCTACGATTAAAATATTTACATTTTCCATTCCCCTAAATTCTGAATAAAGACGCGATCTTTATCCGTAACTGCTTCTAAGTTATGAAGAAATTCGTTGCGATCTTCCTCAGGAATACAATCCACGGGGAAGGTCAATTGAAGCGATTGAATGTAATCAAAAAATAAGGTTTGTTGTGATAAACTAACTTTTCGTAATCCAGAAAAATATAGTACAATCACTTCCCGATCAGCAACAATAATGGCTTTTTTACTCAAGCCCACACCAAAACGGGGCAGTCCAATGATCAAGAACAGCAGATTATCAATTGCTGAGGCTAAGAACACTACCGAACAAAGTATGGCATCTTTTGAAAGCACATAAAGCGCAATACCTACTGCGGTTAATATTCCTGCCTCTAATAACGTGTAGACGATAACCCGTTTTCTACGTTCATTACTTACCTTGGCATGAAATACAAAGCGGTCGGTTTGTCGGATGGTAAAGAGCGCAACCCACCTGCGAATGCTGCGATTTGCCGCAAGAATAGCCATCAATAAGGCCAAGCCTCCAAACATATAATCTTTGTAGGGTAAATTTGCACCAGAAGTTCGGATAAATTCAAGGGGGAAATCGAATCCCACAAAAATGGCTAAAGCCAAGGCAGGAAAAAATAAAACCAATAAAAATGAATTGGTGAGTCTATTCATTTGGCAGTTGTTTCAACCTCGTTTTTAATTTCGACACTTGTTGCTGAATATCCTTGATTTTTTTGTCAACCTCAGCGCGCAAGGAGTCTGCCCCTTTAGAGCGTGCGAAAAAGGATAGATTGGTTTCCATTCGGTTTGCTTCCTGTTCAAGGCGCTCAATCTGCTTACGGATGTCAAACCGTTCCTTTTGTAGCAATTTCGAACGGTCCGGTGATGCTTGAATGCTGTCCAATTTCGCAGTAAAAGCCATTTCCTCCTTTTCCTTTGCACTTACTGCCAAGGACCCGTAGCGTGCATCAAGTGCTTCTTTATATGCAGCATACACTTCATCCTTCTTGGCATGAGGCACCTGACCTATTTCTGAAAATTCAGCCGCCAAACTTCGTAAAGATTTTAAGGCTTCGGAGCGGTCAGAGGTATCTAAGGCCTGAATTCTTTGTACTAATTCTAATTTTAAGATTAGGTTGTTCTCTCGGTCTTTTTCCGCGGACTGATTGGCCTCATCACGGGAATTAAAAAAGGCATCACATGCTGCTCTAAATTCTGCCCACAAACGGTTTTCAGCCTTTCCCGTATTTCCGATAGCTTTCCAATCTTTTTGATAACCTATAATTTTGTGAGAGCTGGTCTTCCAATCGGTAGAGTCTTTCAGTGCATTCACCGCATCAATTAATGCTTTTTTCTTTTCAATGAGCCCGGAATAGGCCTCGTGCTGTGCTTTACTGTATGATTTCTTTAGGTCAAAGAAGCCGTCACATGCTGCCCGAAAGGCTTTCCAAACTTCATCGTTTTCTTTTCTTGATCCAGGGCCTATTTTTTTATAAGACTCCTGTACCGCCTTCAGTTGTTCCACAAGCTTGTCCCAGTCCTTATTGGACTTAGCTTCGCTTGCTGAAGTGTGTAAACCAAGGATTTCATCTACCAAGG
>JAIXRD010000295.1 GCA_027485365.1 Cryomorphaceae bacterium
ATAATTTCTTCTACCAAGGCACGTTTTGCTGCGATATTCTGCACATATACCTGGCGTTGCGCCTCATAGTGTACATTGATTTTCTCATAAATCTGACGAACGGTTTCCCAATATTTTGGTTTAATCAATTCCCATTCTTCATTTTGAACAGGGCCGATGTCTTCCCATTCATCCTGCAACACGCGCAACTGTTGCTCCACCGATTTGATGTCTTCTTCCTCGTTCCGAAGTTGCTGTAGCTTGTGAAGAACCTTCTGTTTTAATTGTAAATTCCGCTTATAATCATGGTCTTTTATTTCGCGATAAATTCGCATGGTATAAAAGAAAATCTCTAATAAACGTGCGTATTCTTTTTGAATTCCATCCCGCTGATCTCTCGGAATATCTCCGATTTTTTTCCACGTTTCATGGATATTCTTGTACGATTGAAAGGCCGAAGCAATGTGCTCTTCCGACTCGATAATACGCTTCAATTCATCTAATAATCCTTTTTTTAATTTCAGATTTTCACGTTCTAAGGTATCTTTCAGAGAGATTTGTTGTTTACGCTTCTCTTGAATGGCTTTATAGCGTGTGAAGAATTCATTTTTGATTTCGGTAAAGTCAATAGAGTCAATCGATTCTCCTTTTTCTGCAGCATCGAGCATGGCGATTTGTTGAACCCGCTCTGCTTCAATTAAATGATCTTCGAAATTAATCTTCACTTCATTAATTTCTCTACCTATCGCGATTAAATCGTCTTGAGATTCAAAGGCAATTAATTGTTCCAGTAAAAGACGTAGTTGTTCCATGCTTACGCTAATTCAAATTGAGAAAGGGTATAAAATTCTTTGATGCGTTCATCAAGTTCATTCTTCGTTAATTCTTCCAAGCGCTGGGTACCAAATTTCTCAACACAAAAAGAAGCTAAGGCGGAACCTGCGATTACTGCTTTTTTCAACGAATCAAAGGTAACATCCTCTTGAGTGGAAAGATATCCCATCAAGCCGCCAGCAAAGGTATCTCCAGCTCCGGTTGGATCAAATACTTCCTCGAGAGGCAAGGCCGGCGCATAAAACACTTCATCCGCACTAAAGAGTAAGGCACCGTGTTCACCTTTTTTAATAATTACTAAGCGAGGACCTAAGTCCATAATGCGTTTGGCCGCCGTTTTAAGTGCATATTCCCCGGTTAATTGACGTGCTTCCTCATCATTTACAATCAGTAGATCCACCAATTTAAGGGTTTTGTGAAGTTCGTCTAATGCGATATCCATCCAGAAATTCATGGTATCCATCGCGATTAATTTAGGCCGAACGGCCATTTGTTCAACTACCTTTCGCTGTACATCCGGACTTAAATTTCCCAACATTAAAAAGGGTGCATTTCTAAATTCCATGGGAACAACAGGATCAAAGGTTCCAAGTACGTTTAATTCGGTCACCAAGGTGTCACGACTATTCATGTCGTTGTGGTATTTACCCGCCCAGAAAAATGTTTTTCCACCCTCAGGTATTTGAATGCCTCGAATATCAATCCCCCTGCTGACCATGCCGTCAAGTACATCGGTAGGAAAATCTTCTCCCACTATAGAAACTAAGGCTTGATTTCTATTAAAAAATGAAGCGGCAAGGGATATATATGTTCCTGCTCCTCCTACGATTTTGTCCGATTTTCCAAACGGAGTTTCAATGGCATCAAACGCCACACTCCCCACAGTTAATAATTGCATACTAAACTTTTTACAAAGATAGGAAAGCAAAGTGGGAATGGGAACAGGATTCGCTTAAATTATAAATCAAATTTAATCCCTTGTGCTAAGGGTAAACTATCAGAATAATTGATCGTATTTGTTTGACGGCGCATGTATATTTTCCATGAATCTGAACCAGACTCTCTTCCACCACCCGTTTCTTTTTCACCACCAAACGCTCCTCCGATTTCAGCGCCAGAAGTTCCAATGTTTACATTAGCGATACCACAATCTGAACCCGCTTGTGATAAAAAGGCTTCTGCTTCTTTCAAATCATTAGACATAATCGCAGAAGACAATCCCTGAGGAACACCGTTCTGAATCGCAATCGCTTGATGTACATCTCCGCTATATTTCATTACATATAAGATTGGTGCAAAGGTCTCATGCTGAACAATCTCATAATGATTTTCGGCTTCAATGATACAAGGCTTTACATAACATCCCGTTTCATACCCGGCACCTGAAAGCACACCCCCTTCAACCAAAACCTTTCCTCCTTCTTGAATCGCTTTTGAAATAGCCGCTTCATACGCGGCAGCTGCTGCTGTATCAATTAAAGGCCCAACATGGTTAGATTGATCCAATGGATTACCAATCTTTAATTGGCCATAGGCATTTATTAAGGCTTCTTTTACTTTATCGTAAACCGACTCATGGATAATCAACCTACGTGTTGATGTACAGCGCTGACCTGCGGTACCTACCGCACCAAACACCGCACCGGGAACCACCATTTTCAAATCCGCAGTTGGTGTAATGATAATTGCATTGTTTCCCCCTAACTCCAATAAAGAACGTCCCAGCCTAGCACCCACAGCCGCACCCACGGATTTACCCATGCGTGTAGAACCTGTAGCTGAAACTAATGGAACACGGACATCCTCAGCCATCAACTTGCCAATTTCTGGTCCACCAATCACTAACGAAGAAACCCCATCCGGAACGTTATTCGCTTTGAACACTTGATTGGTGATGTATTGACATGCCAAGGCAGTAATAGGCGTTTTCTCAGATGGTTTCCACACACAAACGTCACCACAAACCCATGCTAAGGCAGCATTCCAACTCCAAACGGCTACTGGAAAATTAAATGCAGAAATTATTCCTACAATACCTAAGGGGTGGTATTGCTCATACATCCGATGACCGGGACGCTCGGAATGCATGGTAAGCCCGTATAACTGTCGAGATAATCCAACAGCGAAATCACAGATATCAATCATTTCTTGAACTTCACCAAGTCCTTCTTGTAAGGACTTACCCATTTCATAAGAAACTAAAATACCTAAGGCTTCCTTGTGAACGCGTAATTGATCTCCTAATTGACGGACAATTTCTCCTCGTTTAGGCGCAGGCATCAAACGCCAAGAAGTAAATGCTTCTTGAGATTTTTGAATAATGCGATCATATTCAGCAGGAGTTACAGGACTTACGGAAGCGATTGTTGCACCATCAACTGGAGACACAGAAACAATGGTTTGCGCATCAGAGCCAAGGGATTGTGCTCCTATATACCCACCAGGGTTGGTCGCTTTAATTTCAAATTGGGCTAAAATTTCGTGAATTTGCATGAATTTAATTTTTTACAAAGATAACGGAGTAGTTTAGATAAGTAATCAACCTAAATCACAAAGCAAAAAAAAACCGCCGAAGCGGTTTAATAAGTTACTATGCTTCTTCATCCTCATCCGGGTCAGCATCAGAACCTTTAACAGCTCCTCTCGCCATTTTCACAGCAACAACAACTGCATTCGCAGGATCTAAAATTTTAACACCAGGGATTTCAATGTTTGAAACTCGGTATGAATGACCAATTCGCATTGGAGAAATATCAATTTTGATTTCTTCAGGTAATGCAGATGGTAAGCCTTGACAACGCATGTGACGGAACACTTGCATCAATTTACCTCCGGCCATTACACCGCGAGAAGAACCCGTTAAGCGAACTGGTAGTTTTACTCGTACTTCTTTAGTGTCGCTTAATTCTAAGAAATCCACGTGCTGAACCGTGTCCTTGGTAGGATGCTGTTGTAATTCACGAATAATTGCTTTAGTCTTTTTCCCATTGACATCCAATTCTATTTGATATACATCTGGAGAAAAAACTAATTTCTCAAGTGGTACTCGCTTTACTGCAAAATGCGTTTGTTCGCCTTGGCCATAAAGCACGCAAGGAACTAATCCTTCATTTCGAAGTGCTTTAGCATCCTTTTTCCCTACGTTCGCTCGAAGCGAACCGCTCAACTGTGCTGTTTTCATTTATTATTTATTTAAGGTATTACAAAATGTGAACTAATTGATTCATTATTAACCATTCGCTTGATCACATCAGCAAATAAATGGTCAACTGAAACTACTCTTATTTTTCCCGATGCTTGACGCAATGGAACGGTATCCGTTACAATAAGTTCGGTTAAATGCGATTTTTCTATGCGCTCATAGGCTGGTCCAGACAATACCGCATGGGTACAAAATGCACGTACTGTTTTAGCTCCGCGTTCAATTAATAAATCTGCTGCGGTAGTGAGTGTTCCTGCCGTATCACACATGTCGTCAATGATAATAACATCCTTTCCTTCCACCTCACCAATCACTGTCATTTCAGCAATTTCATTTGCTTTCTTTCGGTTTTTGTGACATAAAGCCAACCCGCAGTTTAGTATCTTAGCATAGGAATTCGCGCGCTTTGCTCCACCTGCATCAGGTGCTGCTACTACTAAATTATCCAAATTCAATTTCTGAATTTCAGGAATAAATATGGTTGAACCGAATAAGTGATCAACGGGCACTTCAAAAAACCCTTGAATTTGATCTGCGTGTAAATCCATGGTCATGATTCGGTCTGCCCCAGCTGCCATTAGCATATTGGCTACTAATTTAGCCCCGATAGCAACTCTTGGCTGATCTTTTCGGTCTTGTCTTGCAAATCCAAAATAAGGAATTACCGCAATAATTTTACGTGCAGAAGCACGACGAGCCGCATCCATTAAAAGCAGCAACTCAAACAAATTATCTTGTGGCGGAACGGTTGATTGAATGATGAAAACATCCTGTCCTCGTACTGTTTCTTCAAAACTTGGCTGGAATTCACCGTCACTAAACGTGGTGACTTTTACATCCCCCAATTCAGCGCCATAGCATGCGGCAATATTCGCACCTAAGGTTCGTGTGGCTCTTCCTGCAAAAATTTTAACACCCATAATCTTATGTTTGAGGGAGGCAAAGTTAAGACAATTAATCGGTTGAACAAAATACTTACCTGCTTCAATTTGTTTATTTTTAAGCCATGTCTAAAGAAGTTTTCACCCTCAAACAAGTTGCCCAATCGATTCGTAAAACGCTTGAATCAAGGTATGAACGTACGTATTGGGTAAAGGCTGAAATCTACAAAATGAACCTTTTTCCGAGTGGTCATGCGTTTCCTGAACTCGTGCAGCGTACGGATGATAAGATCGTGGCTAACCTGAGCGGGGTCATTTGGAAAACCAATTATGGCCGGATA
>JAIXRD010000071.1 GCA_027485365.1 Cryomorphaceae bacterium
AAAAAGTATAAAGATATTTTTTTTCGCTCCTCTGGTTCTCGCAACGATTTATGTTTTAACCATAGCCTACGAGAATACTTCTGGAGACTTCATCTACTACTCAAAAAGTGGAGGTGAAATTTTCAATCAAATAAACATTTATGAAACTGGCGCTCGGTGGGGAACGTTCGCGGCAGCGGTATCACACTTACTCTTTAGCTTTCTGCCTTCTACTTTAGTGAATATATTTTTAACATTAGCAACGCCTGTAGGCGGAGCATTAATTTCAAAACACTTAGGGGCTAAAGTCAGCCACGCTTGCATAATTGGCCTGGTCATTTTGATAAGCGGATCTGGAAGAGAAAACGTCCAAAATGGACAGGTGACAGGCTTCATTATTCTTCTCTTTGGAATCGTTTTATCACTTCCTGAATCAAAAGCAAACACAATAATTGGCACACTGATGATTCTGTACTGTGTCGAACTAAAGCCACACGTCTCACTTCCTCTTTTGCTGTTCTTTTACAAAGACATAAAAAATTGTTTAAAGTACTTGCCTGTTGCTGCACTCATACTTCACTCTTTAATAAATCTTTACGTGGGTGAAGTGCTTGAAATAGACTTCGTTACCAGATTAATTAGTCTCTCAAATCAGGATCCTTCAAATCCTTGGCCTGACATCAATAACTTACTTCCTCTAGTTGATGTATTCTTAAACCAAGCAACAATAGTTAAAGCATTTGGTCTCGTTATCTATACTTTTCTCTTGCTTCGGGTGCTAACAGGCAAACATAAATTGCAATTTCTTGTAATGTCAGCCCTATTCTCACCGTACATGCACACCTATGACTTAATTGGAATTCTTGCAATTGTTCTCACCTCAGTAATTCTAAATTCTAAATCTCATGTAACTTCAGTGTATTTTCTAGCGTTGTGCTTAATTCCAAATATGTTCAACTCACCCACACTTCTCGTTCTGTCATGCATTCTTTCGTTATGCATAACTTTGATCTACACAAATTCGTTTTCGCTCTCGATTGACTATTTCACGATCGCAATTTTCGTGATCTCCATAATCTTGTTTTTTGCTGCCAACAATAGTAGTAATGATTTGATCGGACGGAGTGCAATTGTTGTCACAGTCTGCCTTGGTTTAATTGGGTTAATTGATCGTAGTTCTACCACTAAGGAGAAGCGATAGAGCATTCGTAAATAGATGAGTATCACCAAACTTCGGTCGCCATCCGAGTGACTTTATTTTGCTGGTGGATAAAAGACAATTCTTGGAAGCCAGCGCATATTGCTCATAGGCAAGTGGCGAAAAGTTCAATTTGTCAGCAACGAAAAGAAGGCTGTGGGCAATCGTTGGGTTTATGTGGATGATTGAATTTGTTAGTTTCAGATCAGATTTGACATCTTTAAAAAGCTGGTTCAGGGTTGGTGAGCTATCTGAACCTATGTTGTAGATTCCATCTTCCTTCGACGCAATGATAGTTTCAATCGCTGCCCAAAGGTCACTAACGCCGATCATTTGATACCGATTTTCACCGTCGCCAATTATGGGTATTGGCAGACCCCTGGAAATAAGTGTTGCTAGTGTCTTAACGGTCCCAACGCGTCCGGGGCCCACAATCAATCGTGGCCGAACAATAGACACATTCTCGAAAGAACCTAAGTAAATTTTTTCAGCCTCAAGCTTACTTTTTCCGTAATCACCTATTGGATTAGTTGAAGTAGTTTCGTCAATTAAATCAACGTCGGGTATTCCGTAAACCATGTCAGTACTAATGTAGAGAATTCGTGGAACACCAGCAGTTTTTCTGTATGCAGAAGACAGCGATTGAGCAATTTCGACGTTACCCCTAAAGTAGTGCGGTCTACTCTTCTGCCGAACTTGGGGCGATGTGTACTGTTGTCCCGCCAGTACCATGATTAGATCTGGTTCAAAAGATTTAACCTTTCGGAGTGTTTCTTCTTTGGTGATGTCACCATTAACTGATTCGAAAAAATTATTGGCATGACTTGGAATCCTGTCTATAGTCTGTATTGTGTGATGAAGAATGAACTCAGGCCTCACATTCGAAGCAACAAAGCCAGAACCACCCAAAAAAGTGATCCTCATTCAATTCTCCAAGACATGATGACGACACCCAAAACTATGATTAACAACCCAATCACGTATTGAACACTTATCTTTTCACGGAAAATGTAAAAACTCAGGATAGCGACGATCACATATCCAAGTGATTGCACCGGATATGCGGCTGAAAGCCTTACGGTTTTTAAAGCTGAAATCCAAGTCACAATACTCGCGGCGTAACAAAAACCAGCCAACATCAGGTTGGAATTTAATGCCAGGTTTATCTTTGAGCCCTCAAATCCCTGTGTAAAAAGGGCATATCTCTTCAAAAATATTTGAGCGACCGCATTTAGGGCAACGCTTAAAAAGACCCAAATCATATTTGGATTCCATATATAGCAAAACCATATAACGTTAGCCAAAGTAAACCACCAACCATTAAAGGCTTAAACTTAACGAGAATCGTGTCTGGCTCCTCTAAGTCGGATCGAGACATAAAATAACTTAATGCCAATACGCAATAAATGTAAGGCAAGAGTGATAACTGCATGACCACTGAGTATTGGGGGATACCGGTATCCTGGATCTTGTTTTCCACCATCAAGAAGTACGTCATTAACAAGCCAGCCACCGAAACTGTCCTAATTGATACTAGAAACTCTAGAGTGTATTGCTGGACAGTTACACGGTTAATCTCAATCTTTTCGTTGTTTTTTTCTGCAAGGCGTTTTCCAGAAACCAATAGCAAACTTGCAAACATCGCAAGCAAATTGAACCACATCGAAGGATCAGCTCCAACTGCATAAACGCCAACAAGACCGCGCAAGACGAAACCCGATGCGACAATCAACAATTCCAGAACTACAACATTCTTTCCGCCGAGAGAGTAGAAGACGTTTAAGCAAAAGTAAGTCAGGAGGCAGTATAAAATCTCTAGAGGAATAAAGAAAGCAATGAGAAACGCAACAATTAGCAGGAGCACCATCAGAAATCTTGCAGAATTCCGAGAAACAGAACCACTGGCCAAAGCTCGAGATTTCTTTCTCGGGTGTTGTCGATCAAACTCTAAATCTTGCAAGTCATTCAAAATATAAACAGCCGAGGAAAGAGCGGAGAATGCGCACACCGCAAAGAAAAGATTGACTAAATTATTCGTTTGAGCCAACAGGCCACTTGCGCCAGCTCCCATAACTATCGCAACATTCTTT
>JAIXRD010000013.1 GCA_027485365.1 Cryomorphaceae bacterium
AGGCTTTGGCTATGACCCGATTTTTCAACCCATAGGATGGAATAAAAGTTTTGCGGAGGTTTCTACAGCTGAAAAAAACAACATCTCGCATCGTTCGCTTGCCTTTAAGCAGTTCTTAGGGTACCTTCATGCTGTGAATAAAATTTAAGGCTTTTCTTACCTTTCCCGTTTTGCATCCGAAGTGAATTCTGTACTTTCGTAGAAAGACTTTCACCATGCATTTTTCACAAGAATTAGCCGATCGTTTCATGCGATATGTGCGCATCGATACCGAGGCAGATCCAAACTCTAGCAGTTTTCCTTCCTCCGAAAAACAAAAAGACTTAGGTCGCTTGCTTACCCAAGAACTTATTGAACTTGGTGCCTCAGACGTTGAAATGGATGCATGGGGATACGTGTTTGCCACCATTCCGTCAAATCCACCGAATCAAAATCTACCTACCATTTGTTTTTGTTCGCACATGGATACAGCACCAGATTGCAGCGGGAAAGATGTGAAACCAATCCTTCATCGCGCTTGGAATGGATCGCCAATTACCCTGCCAGATGATACTACCCAAGTAATTACAGTAGAAAATCAACCCTATTTGAGCGGAAAAATTGGCCAAGATGTAATTACTGCCTCTGGCTTAACCTTATTAGGTGCTGATGACAAAGCAGGCGTTACCATCATTATGGAACTCGCAAAACATCTCTTAACGCATCCCGAAATCCCACACGGTAAGATTCGTATTCTTTTTACTCCGGATGAGGAAGTTGGTCGTGGCGTAGAGCATCTTGACATGAGTAAACTCGGCGCAGATTATGGTTACACGCTGGATGGGGGACCCTTGGGCGAAGTGGAAGATGAAACGTTTTCTGCTGATGCCATGACGTTTACCTTTACTGGCGTTAGCGCTCACCCAGGATATGCTAAAGGTAAAATGCAACACGCCATTAAAATGGCCAGTGAGTTCGTTGCGGCCTTGCCAAGCGATCGATGGTCTCCGGAAACCACAAGTCACCGCGAAGGATTTGTTCATCCCACATCCATTACAGGGAGCCTCGAATCCGCTACCGTATCTTTTATTTTGAGGGATCACATTACGGCTAAGCTCACGGAGTATGCAGATCAATTAGTGGACATCGCGAATGAAGTACTTTCCAACTACCCCGGAGCGCGTATGGCGCACGAACGTGTGGAACAATACCGAAATATGAAAGAAATATTAACCGATTGTCCATTCGTTACTGATTATGTCGTTGAAGCTATGGAAAAGGCTGGAATCACCCCGAAACGTTCCATTATCCGTGGAGGTACAGATGGTTCGCGCTTATCTTTTATGGGCTTACCGTGCCCGAATATATTTACAGGAGAAATGGCTATTCATTCTCGACAGGAATATGTGGTAGTTCAAGACATGCAAGCCGCAGTGAATACCTTAATTGAGTTGGTTCAACGTTGGGAAAAACATAGCTAATGGATTTTAAAGCCTTACAAAAGAAAATTAAAGCCAAGGAATTTGAGCCCATCTATGTATTGCATGGAGATGAATCCTTTTACATTGATAAATTAGTGGATTTGTTTGAAGATACGGCCCTTGAACCCCATGAACGTGATTTTAACCAACAAGTTATTTACGGGAAAGAGGCCGATTTGTTGAACTTACTCGGTGTACTCAAGCAATATCCCATGATGGCTGAACGCCGGCTGGTTATTTTAAAAGAAGCACAAGAATTCAAGCAATTGTTAGAACTGGAAAGCTACCTCAACGAACCTGTTCCAAGTACGGTTTTTGTCATTGCACATAAACATAAATCGGTTGATTCGCGGACTAAATTCGCTAAACTCGCACAGCAAAAAGGGGTGGTTTTTAAGGCCGAAAAAATCAGGGATTATCAGCTGCCGGAATGGATTACTTCCTTGTTGAGTTCAAAAGGCTTTACGCATACCTCGAAGGTGCCGCACATTCTTGCCGAGTCTATTGGTAATGATTTGTCAAGAATCTCCAACGAGATTGATAAACTAGCGATCGTGCTGCCTGAAGGTCAAAAAATTGATGAGGCCCTCGTTGAAAAGCACATTGGGATTTCTAAAGAGTACAATATTTTTGAATTAAATAATGCAGTTGGAGCAAGGGATATGGTTAAAGCCCTTAAAATTGTTAAGTATTTTGAAGCGAATCCGAAGGCTGGAGAATTGGTACCGGTCATTGGGATTCTCTTTAAGTTTTTCTCCCAGTTGATGCGCATTCATTTCATTCAAGATAAAAGCAGGGAGGGGATCGCAAAGGCAATCAATGTACATGCCTTCGTTGCCGGTGAACTCATGAATAGCAGGAATCATTATAATCCTAAAAAAGTTGCTGAAAATATTGAGCTGCTTTATCAATATGATTTAAAATCTAAAGGGGTGGGAAGTACGAGCGAGGTAAGTGATACCTTGCTGCGAGAATTGGTTATTCAATTAATTGCCTAAGATGTTTTACTTATCCAATCTTTTACCTTCCGCAGAAACCTTTGTTCTAACTGAGGAAGAATCTTCACATTGTATTCGTGTATTGAGAAAACAGCCAGGAGATGAAATTCAGGTACTTGATGGGGACGGTGGGCTATATACTGCAGCCATACTCGACGCGCATCCTAAAAAATGTACAGCAAAGGTGCTTAACTATGTTTTTGAGGAGCCTACCCGTTCGATTCATTTGGCGGTTGCACCAACAAAGAATATGGACCGAATAGAATGGCTGGTAGAAAAAGGAACCGAATTGGGATGCACCCGGTTTACATTTATTTTAACCAAACGTTCAGAACGTACCAAGGTCAACATGGACCGTATTCATAAAATTGCAGTATCGGCAATGAAACAATCCAAGCGGGTGTATTTACCCATCCTGGATGCACCGATGTCCTTGAACGAATTTTTAACGAAACATCCGGGCGGATGGGTTGCGCATTGTGATGATGTATTGCCGCGCGATACGGTTGATGCGAGTGGACCCTTTCGAATGCTTATTGGTCCGGAAGGTGATTTTACACCGGATGAGGTTAAAGCGACCTTGAAGGCTAACTATCGACCCGTTACCTTGGGAGACGCGAGGTTACGCACCGAAACAGCAGCGTTGAAATCGATAATTATCCTTGAGGGTTTAGCGGTACGTGGGTGATATTTCCTTCGGATACCAGGGGTTCTAAGTGCATTTTCAAATAAACCTGAATCAAGGCAATTACGTCCTTTTCACAGTATACAGCAATGCGTTCTAAGTCCTTGTCTTCGTAGTAAACTCGAGCAACATCAGCTCCGGTAATATCATCCTTTGGGGTAGGAATCCCAAACACATGACACAACA
>JAIXRD010000291.1 GCA_027485365.1 Cryomorphaceae bacterium
GGACGGATATGACCCACCACGAAAAACTCATCGCTGCGTTTGAGGCTTATAAAGAAGAAAATACCAAGTTTCAGGAAAAGGGCGTGAAAGCATCGGCTGCCCGTGCACGTAAAGCGCTTCAGGAAATTGCTGGGTCATGCAAAGAGCGCCGCAAAGAAATTACGGCAGAAAAAGAAATGCTTGAGGGTAAAAAAGGCGAAGGCATGTCACAAGACGCCGCTCGCCATGCTCATATTCGAAAGTAAGCCAAACGAAGTTGTAGTTTGAATAATGCGGTTGGGGTCAGTAAGACTAAACCGCATTTCCCATTTGTTGGATGCAGTGCTGTGCTAATTACAGGCGAGCCAATGAAAACACTAATTCGAAGAAAAGCCACCCTCTTTTTAGGCTTGGTGCCTCTGCTTCTAGGTATTGCAGGGCTTCATACAGAATCTGCTCTTGCTGCAGATGACTATGCGCTTGGACTAGCAAAAGATCGGATTTCAGTTAAAGCGTTATTGCCGATGATGCCCTCCAAAACAATTATTGGGCAGGATTACCCATATCCGAATGGCACACCATTGATCGAGAGTTACCTGATAGAGCTTCCTCCAGGACAAAAAACAGGCATTCATCTCCATCAGGTTCCCTTATTGGCATACATTATTTCAGGGCGCCTCGAAACCAATTACGGCAGCAGGGGAAGCAAGGTCAGCACGGCCGGAGATGTGTTCGTGGAGGCAATCGAATGGTGCCATTTTGGGCAAACGATCGGTACAGAGCCTGTACGAATACTCGCCATCTATCTCAATTCAGTTGGCTCGCCTCAAAAGAAGTCAGTTGACTGCGCTGGTCTGCAATAGCGTTGGAATAAATCAACCCAAGATTAAGTCGCCACCTCAGATTGCCTGAGCACTACCAGCGCACTTAGTTCTCGATAGAGTTTTAATGCCTTACTTGCAGGAACAAGGTATTTAATACGCCCATCTTTCGGGTCACTCTTTGTAGCAATTAATTTTTTGCTAAGGAGGTGCTTTATACCTTGATGTAGGGTGACGGGGGATGCAAGGTGTCTCAATGCAATGACGTCAGTGACGGTAATCTGCTGGTCATTCGCAAAGGCCTGAACGATAACCCGGAGGAGTACACATGATTTGATATCAATATCGTAGCGGTGATTAATTTGATCGCGCGCATTGATAAAGTCTAAGTATTCGAAATGTGTCGGCATCGAGGCAAATCCTATGGGCATCATTTAATTATTCTATTATCAAATAATTCAGCCATAATCACCCATTTTTTAATCTTGCCCTACTCTGGGGGTATATAGCAACCCAATTCTTCTATTAAGGGATTAGTGCAATTGACAATACTACTTATATAAACTAAATTAAATTTATATAAGTTACGGATCCAATATGTTTAAGTTCTTTGATAGAAATCAGAGCGATTTTGTTGTGAAGGGCATTAATCGAGACCGGCGAGTAGTGGTTGTTGAAGACCCAACGCTTGGGCTGGAGTGTGAAGTACCGTTTGGGCAAGATGACTTATTAACGGCTGAAATATCGGGTGCCTATACCATCAAGCTAAGCTACATCGATGGTAAGACGGAGATGGTTCGATTTCTCAAGTAGAGCGAACGTGCACCGTATCAGTGCTTATCTGGTGGTATGACTAATTTAGAGCGGGTACTATTATTTCGTAGTCGATTTATTTATTTTTGCCCTGCATACACATTTTTTGGCCATCCCTTGGGATGGCCTTTTCTTTTTGATGGAGCTTATTTCATTGCAGTTGGCGTTGGGTTAGCCGAGACTTCCATGGCCAACTTCACAGCGCGCTTGGCCATTTCCTCAAATGAGGCAATCGAGCCTGAGCCAGTTCTGAAGGTTTCGCCCTCTATGGTAATCACGCCGCCCCCGATAAAGTCCTTGGATTGGCTATCGGTAATCTTGCTCTCAATAACCAGCGCAGGTGTTTTAGAGTTGACACCAGAGGCATAGGCCGCCGCATTGGCTGCAAGCCCAATGGGGGTAAAGTTCCAAGGCTTAAGGCCATCGGCAGAAACTTCAGCGCCGGTAATGCCAACCGATATGCGCGCCACCCCAGGGCCGGGTTGCGTAACGATGCGTAAACCGCGACGACCTTCTACTGCCTCGCGCATCGACATTTCAAGAGCGCGCTTTGCTTGTGCAACCACTTGAGGGGTAATCTCGCTCGTGAATTGCGATTGATTCAGGTAAATGGGATCCAAAATAACGGCAGTATACGTATTGGGATTAACACCTGCTTTGCGATAGCGCCAAATTCGGGTTCCTTCGGGGGTATTCGTAACAGGCTGCAATAGGCGATAGTTAGGCAAAAAACCGGACTCTGGCATGGCAGTTGTAGACATAATTTTGGGGCCGCTGCTGCAGGCCACTAAAGTGCTTACAAGTGGCGCCATTACGAGGAGTGCTACTACTGTTCTACGATTCATGAATGGATCCCTTAGGTGTTGTGCAGCGAATGATGTAAATTCATTCTAAAGCTAAATAAACGTAAGTGCTCGCAAAAGGGCTAGCAAATTTATTAGATAAACATAGAAAAGGAAAAAAATAATGAAGAGTGAGCGATTTGAAAAGGGCATGGTAGTGCGCCGAAAAGTATTGGGCGATGCCTATGTCGATCAAGCAATGGAGAAGGCAGATGATTTCTCAATGCCACTGCAGGATTTTGTGACTGAAAATGCGTGGGGTACGGTGTGGGTACGAGATGGCTTAACGCTTAAGCAGCGCAGCTTAATTACCGTATCGGCCATCATTGCGATGAACCGACCACACGAACTAAAGTTACATATTCGTGGCGCCATCAACAATGGCGTAACAAAGGTAGAGTTACGCGAACTCTTTTTGCA
>JAIXRD010000211.1 GCA_027485365.1 Cryomorphaceae bacterium
CTTTTGGCGTATACACACTTTCCAGGCGTGCTCCTTCAACCACTCGGACACCTCTCCAATGCAGGCACAAAGGTATTCCATTTTTTCGGTGTAACAAAACGCCGGTTCCTGCCGAAAAATAATTTCGTGATTTTCGGTTTAGTTAATCGCGATTTCACATAAATTAGCAAAATTTTTTTCATGTCTGGTTCTTATCATAAAATCTCGTTTGCCGGTGTTCTTATTACTGTAGGTATTGTTTTCGGCGACATTGGTACTTCACCACTTTACGTGTTTCAAGCCATTACTGGGCAAGGAGCCAATTTAAGTAGGGATTTTATTGTTGGTGGATTATCCTGTGTAATTTGGACCCTGATCCTGCTCGCCACCATCAAGTACATTTATTTTGCGCTCAATGCAGATAACAACGGCGAAGGAGGAATTTTTGCCCTCTTTGCCTTGCTTAAAGAACGAAATGTTGGGTGGGTGGTTATTCCAGCACTCATCGGCTGTGCCACCTTGCTGGCGGACGGGTTCATTACTCCGGCCATCTCTATTTCCTCTGCAGTGGAAGGCATTAATAACATTAATCCCGATGTGCCCGTGATCCCTATTGTGGTTGGAATCATCATTGCCTTGTTTACGATTCAACAGTTTGGTACTGCCGCCATTGGTAAAGCCTTTGGTCCCATTATGATCGTTTGGTTTGGATATTTGGCCTACTTAGGAATGATTAATATTAGTAAAAACCCAGCGGTATTGGCCGCGTTTAATCCCTACGAAGCCTTCAATTTTGTTACCAAAGTACCTGGAGGATTTGCTGCCTTGGGCGCCGTATTTCTATGTACCACCGGAGCAGAAGCACTGTATTCTGATCTAGGACACTGCGGTAAAGGAAACATTCGCATCAGCTGGGCGGTGATTTCTGCCGTATTAGTGTTTCATTATTTGGGTCAAGCAGCCCTATGTACATCTGAAGGATTTACCTTGGCTAAAGGAGCAACCGTGTTCTACAGCATGGTACCAAAAAACCAATTAATTTTTGCAGTAATTATTGCTACGGCGGCTACCATTATTGCGTCCCAGGCCCTAATCACGGGGGTTTTCACCCTAATGAATGAGGCCATCAAATTAAAGCTTTGGACCAACCTTAAAGTGAAGTTTCCTTCCGATCACCAAGGACAGATTTACATTCCCTTTATTAATTGGGTATTGATGCTGGGTTGTCTTTTAGTGATTTGGTTCTTTGGGAAATCTGAGAAAATGGAAAGCGCCTACGGCTTAGCCATTACTATTAATATGGTCATGACCTCTCTCCTCTTGGTGGTATTGTTGTATCTAACCAGTCCACGCTTAAAGCATTTTTATGGGGTGGTATTTTTAGTATTTACTTTCATCGAATGCATCTTCTTATTTTCCAATTTAGGGAAAGTCGTTCACGGCGGATGGTTTACGCTGGCCCTTGCTAGTTCATTTTTTGCATTGTTATTCCTTTACTACAAGGCGCGAGAATTGCGAAGAAATATTACTGAATACCTTCCGATGACCGCGGTTACACCCTTATTAGAAGCGGTGAAAAAAGATCAGACAATCCCGTATGAGGCAACTAACTTAGTGTTTCCAACACGAAGTAATTCCCATGACAAATTGGATTTAACCGTTTACCATTCCCTGTTCATGAAGCGCCCACGCAAAGCCGGCGTGATTTGGTTTCTCCATTTAGATATCCTGAATGAACCTTGGGGTGTTCACTATTCGGTACACGAAGTAATTGACGGTTCTTGCTATTACGTCTCCTTACAATTAGGATTTAAAGAAGAACACCGCATTGAATATATGATGCGTAAAATTCATTGTACTATGGTCGAGAAAGGCGAACTCACCAATGAAAGTGTCTTTGAATGCATTAAAGACCGGGTGGGCCAAGTCGACTTCAAATTCATTGTATTGAATTCTAGAGTATCCACGGATAATGCGCTTACCGCGTTTCAAATTTTGTGTGTTAAAGCCTATCGCTTCGTTAAGTCTACCGGCTTAAAGCCTGCTGAAGATTTCGGACTGGATAAAACCAATGTTGAGGTGGACTATATTCCAATTTCAGTTACAGCGCAGGTGAATCAAGAACTGACAGAAGATTACGAGGACTATTCAGCAACAAAAAACACAAACTAAGCACTTTCTCCAGCGATTACCCGACAAAACTCGGCTTGATGGGGATTGGTTGAAGTTCCTAAATACCACATTAATTTAGTCATCGCGGCTTCGGTAGTAAGGTCCGTACCGTTCCAAGCGCCTAATTCGGCCAATAAATGTCCAGACGCGTATTTTCCCGGTTGGATACTTCCGCTCGTGCATTGGGAAATCGTAACAAGAATTCCACCCTGTTCCACATAGGCAGATAATACCTTGGCAAAGGCTTCGTGATTTGGGGTATTCCCAGAACCAAAGGCTTCAATGACCACGGCACGGTGTACTTCTGGGTTAAATACCGATTGGTAGGCACTGAGATTAATGCCGGGATATAGTTTAATTAATCCCACACGAGCGTCGAGCTGTTTAAAATATGTGGTGTTGGTCTTAGGGTGCTCAAGTAACTCATTCGTGTGAATTTCAATTTCAACCCCCGCAATCCCTAGTAAGGGATAGTTTGGCGAATCAAAGGCATCAAATTGGTGTGCAGAAATTTTGGAAACCCGATTACCCCTATATAATTTCGACTGAAAGAACACGGCAACTTCTTGCAGCAACGGTTTTCCTGTACTCCCTTTTTTACCCGCGATTTCTAATGCGGCCAAGAGGTTTTCTTTGCCGTCGGAGCGTAATATTCCAACTGGAAGTTGAGATCCCGTGAGTACAATTGGCTTAGCTAAGCCTTGAATCATAAAACTTAAGGCAGACGCCGTATAGGCCATGGTATCTGTTCCGTGCAAGATAACGAACCCATCCACAGTGGCTTCATGTTGCGCTATGAGCTCCACCAGTTCAATCCAATGCGCGGGTTGCATGTGTGAGGAATCGATC
This sequence comes from Cryomorphaceae bacterium, assembly GCA_027485365.1. GTDB lineage: Bacteria > Bacteroidota > Bacteroidia > Flavobacteriales_D > Crocinitomicaceae > UBA952. The sequence goes on from JAIXRD010000211.1 coordinate 3,001, forward strand.
GGTTGAGCAATGCTTATTGGAATAACCTCAAGATCCAAGCGTGCAATTTCAGGGATTTGCTGATGAATGTAGTCAAAGTCCAAGGACTGTAATTCACCAGTACTCGGGTTGGCCATCATTCCTATCGTACCCCCGGTATAGATGAGTAAAATGCGTGGTTTCATAGGTGTTGCACATTAAGATTAAACAAGCGCCGAGCATTTTCAGAGGTTATTTTGTTTACCTCTGCAACAGGAATTGCTAGCACATTACTCAAGGCATCGGCAATGTGAATTAAATAAGAGGGTTCGTTTTGTTTCCCACGGTGCGGTGTCGGAGGCAAGTAGGGTGCGTCCGTTTCTAAAACTAAGCGATCCAATGGTAGAGTTTTTACCACCTCAGCCAGTCCGCTGTTTTTGTACGTTAATACCCCACCAATGCCAAAATAAAAGGAAGGGTGCGTTCGCAGGATATATTCCGCCTGGTCTTTTGTTCCTGTAAAACAATGAAACACCCCACGAAGTTCGGTATCTTGGTAATCAGATAGCACTTCGAATAGCGGGTCAAAAGCGTCCCTAACGTGAATAGCAATCGGTAGCTTATAACTTAAGGCCCATTCAATTTGTTGATGCATGGCCTGTTTTTGTTCTGTAAGGAATTGTTTGTCCCAATAGAGGTCCATCCCGATTTCGCCAATCGCAACAAGTTGTTCATGATGCGTTTTAAGCAGTTCACCCAGTATATTCAACTGCTCGTTTACATCTTCCTTTACATAACACGGATGCAACCCAAGCATAGGTAAACAAGGAATAATGGGGTTATTGAGTACGGATAATAAGGGTTCCCAAGAATCTACATCAATATTCGGGAGTAAAATCTGCGTTATCCCAGCTTCTTTCGCTCGATGCAATACCTCATCTAGTGATGGGAGAAAGGATTCTTCGTACAGGTGACAGTGGGTATCAATCATTTGATTTAGCTTGACGTTTCTCCCAATTCCACGCGTCCTTCAAGGCAGATTTCACATTCCGTTTAGCGCTCCAACCAAGCGTAGTATTTGAATAGGAAACATTCGCGAAGATTTCAGTGATATCACCTGCACGCCGCGACCCTATGTGATACGGAAGATCCATGCCAGAAACTTCATTGAAGTATTGAATCATTTCGAGCACAGAAGTGCCTTTCCCTGTTCCAATATTAAATACTGCTAATGGGTTTTCGCTGGTAAACAATAGCGCGCGAACATGGGCATCTGCTACGTCACAAACGTGTACATAATCCCGAATACAGGTTCCGTCTGGTGTGGGGTAGTCGTTTCCAAATACGGTCAGGTGGGAACGAATTCCGGCGGCCGTTTGTGTGATGTATGGCAATAGATTATTCGGGATTCCAACCGGAAGTTCCCCAATTAATCCACTTGGGTGTGCACCAATCGGGTTGAAATATCGAAGACAAATTGTTTGAAAGGGTACGGGATTTCGGTGTACATCTTCAATAATCTGCTCACCCATCCATTTGGTGAATCCGTATGGTGATTCGGGTAAGCGTTTTGGCGTCGTTTCAAACACCTGCTTTTGTTCCGGCTCTCCGTAGACGGTGCAAGAGGAGGAAAACACGAATTTCGGAATGGAATACCTGCTACAAGCCTCTAGCACATTCATTAATCCAATGAGGTTGTTCTGGTAATATTGAAGTGGAACTTCACACGATTCACCCACGGATTTGTAGGCAGCAAAGTGAATTACAGCCTCAAAAGTGTGGGCATCAAACACCTTAAACAATGCGTCTTTATTGCAAATATCTAAGGGAATAAACAAAAAGCCTTCATCCGTTAAATGGGCTAATCCATCAAGAATAATCCTGGAACTGTTTCGTAAGTCGTCCACAATAACGGGATAAAAGCCTTGCTCCACCAACGAAACGATGGTGTGAGAACCGATGTATCCTGCGCCTCCTGTAACGAGTACTTGCTTCATAGGGTAAAGTTAAACATTTCTTAAGGACCGTAAACGTGAACAATTATTCCACACGAACGTTTTCTTTACATGTTCAAATGGTGTTGTGCGCTTCTTCTTGTTGGTTTATTTAACAAAGAAACGGTGAGTTTAGAAGTTAACGTGAGTGGTTTCCCTTCCAATAAGGGCCAAGCCTATGTGGCCTTATTTAATTCCAGTGAAAGCTTTCCAAGCTATGGCAAGCAACTTAAAGGAAAAATTGTAGATATCGAGCAGCTTAAGTGCAAGGTGACCTTTACGAATTTAACACCGGGTTCCTATGCGATTGCAGTATATCACGACGTAAACAAAAATAATAAACTGGATAAAAACGTACTCGGAATGCCCACTGAGTCTTATGGGTTTTCAAACAATGCCCGAGCCACCTTTTCAGCGCCCAGTTATCAGGACGCAAAAGTATCATGCCTAAAAGATAAATCAATAAATATTTTGGTTAAGTGAACTTAACAAAAATAAAATTTTCGCATAACACATAACATTTTGTTAATGAGCACTTTTGATGTGTGAAATATACGCATGAAGTAGTGGTAATTTCTGATGTGCATCTCGGCACATATGGCTCGGCGGCATCGGAACTTGTATCGTATTTAAAGCGAATCAGGCCGAGAATCTTGGTGTTAAATGGCGATATAATCGACATTTGGCAATTTAGTAAGAAGTATTTTCCAGAATCTCACCTTAAGGTTATCAGAGAAATTATTCGCTTAATGAGTAGCGGTACGCAAGTGCATTATATATTAGGCAATCACGACGAGGCGCTGCGCAGGTTTACTGGCTTTGATTTAGGAAACCTAACCTTAGACAACAAGTTGGTGTTGGATTTACCGACAGGAAAAGCATGGATTTTTCACGGGGATGTTTTTGATTATTCTGTGCGCCAATCAAAGTGGATTGCAAAGTTAGGAGGCAAGGGCTATGATTTGTTGATTCTAATAAACACAGTGATTAATTGGACCTTATTGAAACTTGGAAAGGAGCGCATCTCTATTAGCAAGCGGGTAAAAGATAAGGTTAAGGGAGTAATCGCTTACGTCAATAATTTTGAGCATAATGTTGCGGAAATCGCACGTGAAAACGGATATAAATATGTGGTTTGTGGTCACATTCATCAACCGGCTATTAAAGTGTTCTCGGATTCAGAAGGTAAGGGAGAAGTAACCTATTTAAATTCCGGGGATTGGGTAGAAAATCACACAGCCCTAGAATATGTGGATGGAAAATGGTCCATTTATCAATACAAAGAAAGCAATGAAATTCATCCGGAAGCGGAATTAAAACCAATTAACATTGATTTATCCATGATCCTTGAGGAACAGGTAATGTCATGAAAATTTTATACGCCATACAAGGAACGGGAAATGGCCATTTGAGTAGAGCCATCGCAATGTTGCCGACTTTAAACCAACGCGGTGAGGTGGATATATTAATCAGTGGAAATCAATCACAATTATCCTTCCCGTCCCCAATAAAGTACCAATGTTATGGATTAACCTTTGTTTCTTCAGCGAAGGGAGGAATCGATATATTAAAAACGATAAAAGGGCTTAAGCCTCTCCGGTTTTTGAAGGAAGTTTGGGCACTACCCGTGGCTGATTACGATCTTGTGATTTCCGACTTTGAACCTGTAAGCGCATGGGCATGTAAACTTAAAGGAGTCACATGCATCGAACTGAGCCATCAGGCGGCTGTAAGAGCTGTTGGAAGTCCGCAAACCCCGCAATGGTTTCCGCTTGGACGATGGATTATTAGAAATTATTGTCCCAGTAAATTACGTGTTGGATTCCATTTTGAGGCATTTACTGAAAACACATTTTATCCAATAATTCGCGAGGAAATTCTTAGTGCAAAACCGGTACAGGGCTCCCATACCTTGGTTTATCTGACGGCATTTAATCGTAGTTTTTTAAAATCATTTTTTTCGGAAATCCCAGGTAAGTTTAAGATTTATTCAAAAGATATTAAGCAAATAGAAACAATTGATAACCTTGTTTTTTGTCCGCTAGGAACCGATGACTTTTTATCCGATTTAATTAATGCAAACGGAGTAATTTGCGGTGCGGGATTTGAATTACCTGCAGAAGCCTTGTTTTTGAATAAAAAACTATTAGTTATTCCGTATGCTAATCATTTTGAACAGCATTGCAATGCGCAGGCCTTAAAGCAACTAGGCGTTCGGGTTCTATTTGAATTAAATCAGACTACTCAAGCGCAAGTTATTACCTGGTGTTTGGAAGAAAATCCCGTGGAGTACCGCTGGGCAAATCATTTGGAGCTTGCAATAGACCGGGTGTTCGATGCGGCGCAAGACCTTAGAGATGCAATTCCAATAATAGATTAGTTGGTTTCTTCTGGGGTATATTTAGCGTATAAATTACGCTGCGCATGAAACGGAGGTCCTTCTGTGCGTCGATATTCGTTTTTCATATCGGAAGTAATCCAACGAGACTTTACGGTTCCGCGCCATTGAAAGTCAAAAATCTCGGTGATTTCGGCCTGAATTCTTGGGTCAAAAATAGGGGTAGCCACTTCAATTCGGAAATCTAGATTTCGCTCCATTAGATCAGCACTTCCAATATAAAATAAGGGGTTGCCATCATTACCGAAGACCATACATCGCGCATGTTCAAGGTATCTATCCACGATGCTAATCACGGTTAGGTTCGGATTTTTCTTCAAGTCGGTTTTTAAACAACAGATTCCCCTAACAATCATCTCAACACGTACCCCGGCCATACTTGCTTCAATTAATTTTTCAATCATTTGTCGGTCGGTAAGGTTGTTCAATTTAATCCGGATAAGCGCCGGTTTTTTTGCTTTAGCCAGGGCAATTTCCTTATCAATAAGTTGCACAATTTTTCTTCGGTAATTAATGGGAGAGACCATTAAGTGACGAAA
>JAIXRD010000197.1 GCA_027485365.1 Cryomorphaceae bacterium
TGAACATTTGCATAATCGAAAGAATAAAATACTTCTAGGTTTGACGGAAAACCACCCGCCTCGGCTTGTGTAGGAACATCCACAATGTTGAAGTAAGGGCCTTCATGATTTTCTAGGGGAATGTTCGAATAAGGAATCCCTAAGAAGGTGCTTTCTTGCCATACTGTATTGTAATCGTGATTTCCTGGGGTTGGCCAAAAAGGCAAGAAACTAAAGATATCGGAGAATCCTGCAAGACCAAACACTTTAGATTGATAATCGCTGTCCTTGCCGTCGTTGTATGCATTGTCTCCCAACCATAACCAAACATCTGTTTTATTTTGACCGTTCCAAGAAAGAAAGGAATTCTTAACCGCAATTTGTCCTGCGTTTCCTTTGCCAAAATCACCAATTGCCCACACGCGTATGGAATCCTGTGAGCCAATGACTGGGTTTGTGTGAAAATAATGATTCGCGCTATTCCCACCCTAAATAGATTGACTTCCTACTGCATAATAATATTTGGTATTGGGATTTAATCCAGTTACCAAAACTGTATGCTCTGTGGTATTGCTATTTCCTGAAGCCGTTTGATTCAATTGCTGCGGATTTTGTCCAAACCAAACGGTGGAATTGGTTGGAACATTAGTACGCCACATGATCGTGATTGTAGTCTCAGTGGGCGATTGCAAATAAGGACCCCTAATTACCTGCTGAGCATAAACCAAGGTACTTGTAAGGAGGATTAAAAAAAATATGGACTTCATACCCCAAAACTAAATCATCGAAATAGGGATTGCGTTAAGCAAAGAAAAAACCTAGTTTAACTTTTCTTTATGGCCGATTTTCAGTTGTTTTATAGATATAAAAGCCCAAGGTAAATACAGCGAGCGAACTCATAACATGCCATAAGAAATGTGTTCCTTGGGGGAGCCATGTAAAAGGATTCGGCGTTGGATAATCCAAGATTCGAAAGAAGAGCGCAAGCACTAAAAACAACAAGGAAAGCAGATACAATCCTGCATGTTTCCATTGATTACGTTTTAAGTCGATGATAACAGGCACTAAAAAGGCCGCACCGGTGAAGAAGTAGCCAATGCTTGGACCCGAAAGACCGGTTTGTTCAGAAAGCACCTTAACCATCGTAAATGCCAAGGCATAAAACCCAAGGACCACGCCGATGGCTTTCCAGACCTTGTGTGTGATTCGATGCCAAAAATAAATCGATAGAATTAAAGTCATTAGCGCCGCGGGGAGCCAATCCAAGAGTAAAAACCAATTGGATGCCCGAAAGGCATGGAACAAGGTAGACCCCAAGCCATTTAAGAACAGTAAGGGTAAAAGTGCCGTAATGATGCCATAGGTTCGGTATTTTCCACGCAAATAAATCAACCAAAAAATTACTGGGATAAAGAAACATAAGGAACTATAGGCATTCCATGGTTCATGAATCAAAGCGTCGTGCACAAATTCATTATACATTGGACCTTGATCAAAAATCTGCTGTTTGCGGTGTATGAGTTCCAGAGAATCTATCATAAAAAGCCCTTAGGTTGGAATCTTTAATACCTGTCCGATCCGGATTAAATCAGAACGCAAGCCATTGGCTTTTTTAATTTTAGAAACGGTGGTATGGTATTTCGCTGCAATGGTGGATAAGCTGTCTCCTGATTTCACTTTATATGTTCGATATTTTGGCGCAACAAACTTTTTAGTTCTTGGCAAGGCCTCACCGTCTGTGGTATAGGGATATTTTGCAACGTAATCCTCCAAAGTAATGGTATTGCCAATCTGGCTGTCGTAATACTTAAAAAAATGCTGACGGATATTCACAAAGGTACATACCGAATCCAAGCGATTCCCATTCCAATCATAGCATTTGATTACGTTTTCATTAAACTCTAGCAACTTTACGGAATTGAGTGTTGGGTACAAATTGTGCATGCGAGGAAGCTGCTTATTTACAGCGGGCAATCCCCCACCGGCTGAACCTCGGCTATCAACTCGCACATAGCACTTTCCATCTTCGCTGGGCCCCACTACAGCTACCCAATGTACAGTAAGTGTTTTCGGATTCACCTGAATGTACAGCTGCTTCACATCGGAATTGAATCCTTTTTTACGAATGTTTTCGAGGCCTTGATTTATTTTGACATTCAAATAGCCTCCGAATTTATCCATGCGGCGGGCATTAAACGAATGCAAGGCGTCATATACGTATGGCATACCCAGGGCGGTATAGGAATCACAAACAAGTTCATCGTGCTCACCAAGTTTAAGCGTATCTGGATTGATCAATTGAAAGGTTGGAATCTCCAATGTTTTTCGTGGCGTCCCCTCGATTAACTCGACATACGTAGAATCATCGACCTCTTCCGAATTGGTCGGTTGGGCACAGATATTCTGCCCAATCAGCATCCATACGAACACAACAATATATCTCACCCCGCTGATATTCACTTTTTACGTTTCATTAAATTAACTTCAAAATTATCCAAATCCCCTTTGACTTTAAAGTAAAGGTACTTGGAATCCTCTGCCGCAGTAATAATATCATTGGAACTCTCTTTTGGATCTTTGTTACGTGACAGTTTGTTTCGTGCTACATCCTTAATCATTTGCCAAGGAATCCCTACTTGATAATCCATGTTCATTTTTCCGATTATTTCTTGCGTTCCAGAGATTTTTAAATACCCAAGCGTAGAAGCAATCACCATTTCGGGTATGGTCATTTTACCGTTCTTCAGTGTGAAGTTATTTTTCAAGGTATCAAAGGCCACGCTGCTCACGTCTTTATCCTCGAAGTAGGTGCCTAAATCCACCAAGGGCGCATAATTTTCCAACCTACCATTAATTACTGTTAGATTCATCTTAAGTTCTGAATCATCCAGCTTAGGAACAAAATCAGCGTGCATGTGTATTTTACCACTCAAGGTTCCTTCTACACACCCGTGTAAATTTTCAGAAACCAAATGATCTTGACCAAAGTCATCAAATTTCACCATGAATTTATCCAAGTTCAAGTGATGAATCGTGAGGTGAGGCGAAAAATAAATATGTTTCTTGTCGCGACCACTAAAGGTACCCGAACCCGACATGGAACCTTCTGCGGTTTGCAGGCGCAGGTGATTCAACTCCATGTGGTGATCACTGTATACATGTGCATCTACGTGAAGATTTTTCACATCATACGGTGCGTATATGAGATGCCCAACATCCAAGGTAACATCCAAATTTGGAAAATCATAATCATATAAGCTTGGGACTTTATCGTGTTCAGTACCTTTAACCGGTGTATCACTTGCTGCTCCATGCGCTAAAAACGAATCAACATTCAATTGCTTCGACTTGAATCGGATTGAATTTCTATGTGTTGGGTCATTCAAATGATAGGCGCCATTCAACTCAAAATCGGAGTCTCCAAGTGCTCCCTTGAGGTGCGAAAAATCAAGTTTATCCGCGTGCCAAATTAAGCCTCCTGAAAAGTGGTGTAGTGCCAAGGGATGCGACTTAAGTTTGGCACTTAATTTATCTGTCAACAAGGTTGCTTTGGTCAATTCCCCGTGATGAAACCCCAGCGTTGCATGTCCTTGATACGTCAAGTTAGATACTTCTTCACGTTGATATTCTTTCGGTAAATGATTATGCCCGGCATAATAAAACAGTTCCTTCAAAAACAACTGGTTTGAATTCAAACCCACGGTAACAGAAGCTTCTCCATTCAATGTAGGTTTAAACCAAAAATCATAATGGTGCACCTTTGCTGTCATGTTTAGATCTGAATGATCCGCAAATCCACGCAGTTCTTTCAATAGCAGGTCGGTGTCATCTACATGCACGGCCAGGTTTAAGTCATGAAGCCGGTGCGGATAATGATTGAATTTCCCCTGAAAATCTCGGATAGCAAATTCTCCACGTGGCAAGTTTTGAGATTCAATCAATGCTTTTGCCGAACTATACGCCTTAAACTTAAAGTGGACCTTATCCAACTGTTCTGCAGTCTTTTCATTTGCTTTAACATCCGTAGAAAAATCCGCAAAATTTAGGTGATTTGCCTTTACGTCTAAAGCCAATTCTATCGGAATATCGGTATGATGGAGCAAGGCAGGAAGGTCGCTTAAATACCCATGTAGGGAAAGATCCGATGCCCCATAATTCATTTGGAATTGCTTGATGTCTAGTTGATGTCCGTTCGCAATAGCCTCCAAGTTCAACTGTTTGATGGGATGTGGCAACTCTTTGATATTCGCATGAAAATCTTCAATCTTAAGTTTGGAATAATAGGCTTCATTTAACTTACGAATGGCCAGTTCTGGTCGATTCAAATCAATAATATCATGAAAACGCATTTCAAGGGCCACCTTGCCTCCCATATTTTTCAGCTCACGTGCATTGCTGAATTTCCCTAAAAACGCAAGGTCTAATTCAGAATCAATGCGCATGTCGATTTCAGGGGTACTAAAACTACGCACACGTAAATCGGCATTGAATACGCCTAGTTCTGGACGTACATGAAATCCCTTTAAGATAAATTCCATCGTAGAAACATCGCGCTTTGCACCATTCGTGAACGATCCATTAAAGGCAATCTCCTTCATTTTTTTATGCGTGATTGTATTTTCCAACAAGCCCTCTTTACAGCCAAAGTTGGCGTGAATAGCAGGTTGCTGTCCGTTGGCTACATTTCCTTTGATAGAGGCATTGAAATAAATTTTTCCTTGATTATCAAATTCTTTGAGTGCATCGCTGAGGGCTGGAGGTGCAACGGATAAGAACAGATTAAAATCGGGCTTATGCCCTTTTAATTGGATGTCAACAAACACGTTTTTGGTTAGGTGAAGTTTTCCTTGAAAATCCAATAAGGTTTTCTCAAATGCTAGGGATGTTTCTTTAAATTTAAGCACACTTCCATCATTGAGGTAAGAGAATTCAGTTTGAAATTCAAGGTGTTTGTTATTAAAGAAGGTTGTATCCTTATTTTGAATGATGCTCAACTTTAGATCAGAATCTAATTTAAAATCAATGCCTTTTTTATTGGAATGAAAACTAGATTTGGCTTTCTTAATGAGTAAATCAACGGCTAGGTGTGTTGATTCATTGAGTTTAGAAATATCCACGTGTTCCAATTCAATAGATTCCAAGGACAAATGTAAATCCTCGGAAACTTCATCGGAGGGAACCTTGGAGGCTAATGCATTGGCAATATTAAACGAACCATCGCGGTGCTGACGAATATCAATTACGCCATCACTGAGTTTAATTTTTTTAACCACCACATTTCCTGAAATCAATTCGCTTAAATCAAATCCCAAATAGGTGTCTTTCAGGTGAACGAGGCACGCGGCGCTATCTGCTTTTGACTCATATATTTTAAGGTGTTCGAGATCAATTGAAATGTTGGGGAAATTGGCAAACGGAGCGATATGGCTTCCACCTATTTCAACTTTTCCGTTTAAATCTGCATTGGCTTTTTCAAGTGCTAAGCCAACAAAATAATCTTGTTTAGCGTATAGAATTGATACCAAGACCGCAAATGCTAACATTGGTAAGGCAAATAAAGTGAAACCAATTCGCTTAATCCACTTTTTATACCGAGAAATAAATTGTTTTAGGCTATTCACTGAAATTCTTTAAGCGATTAAAACGTGCGTGTATAAAAGTAGCAACAAAGCCTAACTTAAAATTAAAAAAATGGTTAATTCTTGCTTAAACTAAAAAAATAATCTACTTTTGTAATCGCTTTGCGGAGCACACGTTTTTCGAATATCGCTGTTGCGATAGTCAGAAATGGCAGAAAAAACGGTTTGGTAGTTCAGTTGGTTAGAATACCTGCCTGTCACGCAGGGGGTCGCGGGTTCGAGTCCCGTCCAGACCGCGAAACGGTTCGTTTAAAGAAAAGCCTCTATGGCTGGAGGATTAGAAAACCCTAAGAAGTATCAAGTTTCTTAGGGTTTTTGTTTTTTTGGGGGATAAAGTAATCGGAATAGATGATGTTATAATCTTAATATGTCGCCTCAGGGTGCGGGTTTAAACCCGCACCCTGAGAACTTTTAATTTTCCCCTGACAACTCAGGTCAATAAGTTGTGCATATCAATAAAATTAAATTTATTTGTTGACCAGATTCCTGCCTATGCTCAATCAACATAAAATTCTCCGTGTATTGCAACTCATTACCTACCTGCAAGAATCACCCCAAAAAACCATTAACCAACTCGCTTCGTTCCTGGATTCTACCGAACGGACCGTATACCGCTACCTCGACCTGCTTCGAGAATGTGGGTTTGATCTCCACAAAGACCACAACCAACGCTACTACATCGAACAGCAAGCTACCGACGGCATTTACTTCACGCCCGAGGAAGCGCAGTTGCTCAAATCGCTTGTGTTAAGCACCGGAAAATCCTCCAAACTAAAAGATACACTCCTGAGTAAAATCTACATGGGTTCTGAACTTCCCATGGTGGCCACCCACCTGCTTCATGCCAAGAACGGTAAGATCGTGGAACGCCTCACCAAAGCCATGATGACCAAGGAACAAGTCGTCTTAAAGAAATATCAATCCATCAACTCGGAAAGCACTACAGACCGCGTGGTTGAACCCTTTGGCTTTACCGAAAACTACCACACCGTAATGGCCTTTGAACCGGCTAGCCAAAAAAATAAAACGTACAACATCGACCGCATTGGCTCGGTGGAATACACCGGAACCGTATTTAAACACGAAACACTCCATGAACAGCAAATTCCCGATGTGTTTGGCTTTGCCTTCTCGGGAAAGAAATACCCCCTGCGCCTGGAACTACCCTTTAAAGAATTCCTGCTGCTCAAAGACCGCTACCCCCTCATTGCGCCCTTTACGAGCTACCACCCCAAACTCGACCGCTACGTGTTGGAGGTAGAAGTGAATGACCTGAGGCCGGTGGAGGGGATTGCTAGACAATAAAAAATGGTTAAATTTACTTTATGTCTGAACTGGAAGAATTAATTATGGCATCTTGTAAAAAGCGTTCGGTTTTCTTCCTTTATGAAGGCTAATTCGTCAATAATAATGACATCAGTTCCGACGTAGAAATTACCACTTGGGCCTACAGAAATTGTTACCAATAGTATAACTAAAAGAAACCAGTGGGCATGAAGGGTTGTTAAGTGTGGAGAAGTATTTTGGATACTTTTGAGTAAATGAGGGTTATAAATTCTAAAATTATTAAATGAGTAGTTTATTAGGTGCAATTATTGGGAAGTTTACCAATCAATTTGAAAACGTAGCAACAGAAGGATTGGCGCATGTTTTAGGTTCTAATGAGCAATTGCGACAAGTGCTGTTGCAATATCTGAATACAAAAATTGATTTAACACACTATTTGCAGCAAGACTTTGAGATTTCTACACAGTTCACGGATAGCAATGATTATTCTATTCCTGATATGGCATTACAATTCGGAAGCGGTAAAAAACTCTTGTTGGAAGTTAAGTTTTGGGCCAAGCTCACGAAAAATCAGCCTTTGACCTATCTCCAAAAACTCAATAAAGCA
>JAIXRD010000012.1 GCA_027485365.1 Cryomorphaceae bacterium
AGCGCCAGTGAAATAAGCGCAAATAATATACTTGTGCTTTTCACCCATTTACTCGGGATGAAAAAGGAAAGAATTCCAAGAAGCAGGGGTATTAGTACTAGTTCCAACGTATTGTATTTATAAGGTAAGACACGATAAGCATAATAAGACCGATAACCATCCAAAAGAGGTAGCTGGATACTAGCCCATTTTGTAATTTACGTACTTGATTTCCAGTTTTTTCAGTGAGTGCAGCCAATCCAAAAATTCCGGCATTAAGTACCTTGATTTCTATCACTTGTTTTAGTTGTTCACCCAACCACTCTGCCGGTTTTGTGATCAACGCATGATAAAGCTCATCCCAATATAATTTCTTAGAAGAAAGCAATTCCCATCCCTTAAGATTCGAATCAGCTTTTGCGAGGGAACCTTGTTTTGCATACGTTATATATGCCCAAATCAACACAGTAATACTCACGGCAGAAGCAACACCCATCAAAAGCAATGTGGTATTCACCGCCGCTTCGGGATGTTCAATTAAACCAAGTCCAGCTGCTCCAGATAAATAATGATTCAACCAATGTGCTCCTTGATGTAAAAACAATCCAGGTAAATTAAGCAAGCCACCGAATACGGATAGTACAGCCAAAACCATTAAAGGAAGTGTCATAGAAATTGGACTTTCATGCGCGTGATCTTTCTGATGTGCCGTACCTCTAAACTCTCCATGAAAGGTTAAGAAATATAACCTAAACATGTATACCGCGGTCAATACTACCGAAAACATTATTACCCCATAAAGCATTGGATTTTCAGCAAACAAATGTCCAATGATTTCATCTTTTGAATAGAAACCGGATAACAGTGGAAATCCAGAGATTGCCAAGGTTCCAATTAAGAAGGTTAGGTGAGTAATAGGCATGATTTTACGCAGACCGCCCATCATACGAATATCCTGTTCATCCGACATTCCGTGGATCACGCTTCCTGAACCCAAGAACAACAAGGCTTTAAAGAAGGCGTGTGTGGTTACGTGAAAAATAGCAACAGTATACGCTCCAAGTCCTAAGGCTACTACCATTAATCCCAATTGAGACACGGTAGAGTAGGCGAGTACTTTTTTAATATCATTTTGACGAAGGGCCATAAATGCTGCAACTAATGACGTTGCAATACCAATATACAACATCACATCTTTAGCGTATGGTGCCAACTCAAATAAGAAATTAGAACGAGTTACCATATAGATTCCTGCCGTAACCATGGTTGCCGCATGGATTAGCGCAGACACGGGAGTTGGTCCAGCCATGGCATCAGGTAACCAAGTGAATAATGGAATTTGTGCACTTTTTCCAGTAGCTGCCAAAAACAAACACAGCGTAATGGCAATAATAAGTATGCTGTTCATGGAAATGCCTTCAACTCCACCTTCCTTGACCATCTGAGCGATACCATCGAATTCAAGCGTATGAAACGTATTTAAGAGCATGAAGGCTGCAAATACTAACCCAGCATCTCCGATTCGATTCATTACAAACGCTTTTCTTGCTGCCAGGCTATTGGAAATTCCTTTAATTGGATCGCTGTAATGAAAGCCGATGAGTAAGAACGAACAAATTCCTACACCTTCCCAACCGAAGAAAAGAACAAAGTAGTTACTTCCCAAAACGAGCAACAACATCGCGAAAATAAATAGGTTTAGGTAGGTGAAAAATTTATAGTATCCTTCATCATGCTTCATATAACCCATGGAGAACAGGTGAATTAAGGTTCCAATTCCTGTGATAATGAGTGCCATCCAAACGGACAGTTGATCGATAAGGAAACTGACATTGATGTCAAAACTATCCAAATGAATAAGTCGAAACAAGGTTACTTTTACGGGTTCCGAAATTTGTCCGAAGAACGTTAAAACAATTAGGAACGAGATAGCAACCGTTGCCGTGCCAATCCCACCTGAAATTCCTTTAGAAAGGTGCTTACCATATAATCCATTAATGAGCGCTCCTAAAAGGGGCAAACATAGCAAGCTAATTAAGAGCATTGAAATCGACATGATTATCCTTTTAATTTATTGAATATACTTACGTCTATGCTGCGCAAATGACGATAAGCAAGAATTAGAATCGAAAGTCCTACCGTTGCCTCAGCCGCAGCTACAACAATGATAAAGAAGACGAAGATTTGGGCATCTGCATTTCCGTAGTAGGTTGAGAAAGAAACGAAAAGTAAGTTAACGGCATTCAACATAAGTTCGATGCACATTAACAACACAATCATGTTTCGACGAATCATTACGCCAAACGCACCAATTACGAAAAGTAAGGATGATAGGATGACAAAAAAATCAATATTCACAGTTGCTCCCATATTAGTCTATTGTTGGTTTATCACGTTTCGCAAGCAAGATAGCCCCAACCATTGCAGAAATGAACAGGATACTTGATATTTCAAACGGAACGACAAATTTTGTAAATAAGGTATTTCCAAGGTTTTCCACTAATCCGATATTTGAAATAGGTGCAAAATCATCTTTCTGACTAACCAATACAATATCCTTTAGGGCTGCAACAAGAACAAGGAAAAGTACCCCTCCCGCAACCGTAGAAATAATCCAGATAATGGTTGGAGTTTTAGGTTCAGCATCCTTATTTAAGTTCAAAAGCATCAAAACAAACAAGAACAGGACCATGATTGCTCCAGCATAAACGATAATGTTCACAATGGCTAAAAACTGCGCATTCATCATAATGTAAAGTCCAGAAATGAAGAAGAAGGTCACTACCAAATAAAGTACACTGCGCACCGGATGCTTACTGAGTACCACCATCATAGCGGATGCCACTGCTAAGGCACCCAAAAGTTGTGTAATTATTGTTGCTATCATATTGTGCCTCGTTTTCCCGTGAATTGTCTTTTAGTAATATCGATGCGATGATCTAACGATTCTACTAGCTTGTCCTTTCCATAAATAAATTCACCACGTTCAAATTGGGTAGGAACGAGGCGGTCAGTTAAAAATATCGCTTCCTTCGGGCATGCTTCTTCGCATAAGCCACAAAAAATACAGCGCAACATGTTAATCTCATACATTGAGGCGTATTTTTCTTCTCGGTATAGATCTTTTTGATCCTTGGTTCGTTCGGCAGATGTCATGGTAATTGCTTCAGCTGGACAAGCAACTGCGCAAAGTCCGCAGGCTGTACAGTTTTCACGTCCTTGTTCATCGCGTTTCAATACGTGCATCCCACGATAAACCGGGGCGAATTCACGTATCTCTTCAGGATATTTCACCGTTTTTCTACGCATTAAAATATGTCGGAAGGTAACAAGCATTCCTTTGATAATCGCAGGAATATATAGTTTCTCCATGAAGGTCATGGGTTTATCCGAAACAACTACTTTTCTATTGGTAAGACTTTCCATAATAACTGATTAAAACCAATGTTCGTAAAGTGCAACTACAAATCCAGTGATTAGCATATTAACTAATGCAATTGGAATCAGAACTTTCCAACCCAAGTGCATTAACTGATCAAATCTAAACCGTGGTATGGTCCAACGAATCCACATAAAGACAAAAATGAATCCGAAAATTTTCGCAAAAAACACCATTACACTGATAATAGACAAGAGGTTCGGACTATCTTTTAAATAATCCATTCCAGGGAAATTGTAACCGCCAAAGAAAAGAATCGCCATCAGCGCTGAGGATACAAACATGGCAACATATTCTGAAAACAGGAATAAGCCCAATTTCATTGAACTATATTCTGTGTGATAGCCACCGATTAATTCGTTCTCACACTCTGGTAAGTCAAACGGAGCACGGTTGGTTTCAGCAAGGGCACAAATGAAAAATACCACAAAAGCAACTGGCTGATAAAAAATATTCCAATTCATACCGTGTTGGCTTTCAACAATGGCGCGTAAATCGAGGCTTCCCGAAATCATAATAATGGTAATGGCGGAAATCCCCATCGCTAATTCATATGAAATCATTTGAGATGATGCTCTAATGGCACCAAAAAGGGAGTATTTGTTATTAGAAGCCCAACCGCCAATCATAATACCATAAACACCGATAGAAATGATTCCAAAGGCAAATAAGATTCCGATATTAATTTCTGCGACTTGAAGGGAGATGGATCTTCCGAAAAGCTGTAAATCTGTTCCCCATGGTATAATTGAACTGGTAATAAGGGAAGTGAACATGGCGATACCAGGTCCTAAAATAAACAACCATTTATCTGCATTTGCCGGGGTGAAATCTTCCTTCATGAACATTTTTACTCCATCCGCAATCGGTTGCAAAATCCCGAAGGGACCTGCTCGGTCTGGTCCTACACGGTCTTGTATCCATCCTGCGAGTTTACGCTCAAAATAGGTTTGGTATGCAGCAATTCCTAAGGAGATTAGAAAAAGAACCAACACTAATACCAGTTTATCTATCCAATAAAATGTATCCATTAGCCTATACGTTTAACGGGTTTATCCATACTTGTGGCATATTTCCCTTGTGAGATTACCGAATGGCGATTAATTACGCGAGGTCCGGCAATATTCCAATCATTCGCACTTTTATGTTCAAATCGACAATCATTACATAACCATGCTGTTTTACCGTCTATGTCTTCTACTTCGCCGAATTTATCTTTTCGTGCAGTAACTCTGTATATGTCATTGCCAAACATCCAAACCACGGCTTTTCCACAACACTTGGAACACGATCTTTCTGCTTCCATAGGTTTTAAAAACCACACGCGGCTTTTAAATCTAAACGTTCTATCGGTTAAGGCACCAACCGGACAAACGTCAATCATGTTTCCTGAGAAGTCATTTTCTACAGCTTGTTCAATGAAGGTTGAAATTTCTGCGTGTTCTCCTCGATGCAAAACACCATGCACTCTATTTTCTGTTAATTGATTCGCTACAAATACACACCGATAACAAAGGATGCATCGATTCATGTGCAATTTGATTTTATTGCCTATATCAATAGGGTCAAAGGTTCTGCGCTCTTCCTCATACCGAGTTTTTGCGCTTCCGTGCTCATATCCTAAATCTTGTAAGTGGCATTCTCCCGCTTGATCACAAATTGGACAATCTAAGGGATGATTTGCAAGAAGGAATTCAACTACGCCACCTCGGTTGCTGTGAACGCGCTCACTGGTCTTATTATTTACGACCATCCCATCTTGTACAGGGGTAGAGCAGGATGCAACTAATTTTGGCATAGGTCTAGGGTCTGCTGCAGATCCAGCAGCCACTTCTACTAAACACGTTCGGCATTTACCACCCGTTCCAGGAAGTTTACTGTAGTAGCACATGGCCGGTGGAACTGCATCACCACCGATTTTTCGCGCAGCATTTAAGATGCTCGTTCCTGGTTCTACCTCAACTTCTATTCCGTCGATTGTTACTTTTACCATCATCAATACGTTAGGCAACCACAGGTTGCTGAATTAAACCATAGTTTCTTGTCTGAGCCTCAGAAGGATGCTTGATGTGCCACTCAAATTCTTCTCTAAAATGATGAATTGCAGCAGCAACAGGCCATGCAGCAGCATCACCTAAGGGACAAATTGTATTTCCTTCAATTTTCTTATTAATGTCAGCGAGTAAGTCGATGTCATGCATGTGACCTTGTCCATGTTCAATTCTTGATAGTACTTTTTCCATCCATCCTGTACCTTCCCGACAAGGTGAACATTGTCCACACGATTCATGGGCATAGAATCGCGCAAAGTTCCAAGTATTTCTTACGATACACTGATCTTCATCGAATACGATAAACCCACCAGAACCAAGCATAGATCCGCTTGCAAACCCACCTTCAGCCAAACTTTCATAGGTCATTAAGCGATCCTCGCCAGCAGCTGTTTTTGTTACTAAAAAGTGGGGTAAAATAGGAACGGAAGAACCTCCGGGAACACAAGCTTTCAATTGTTTTCCATTGGCTATACCTCTACAATAATCGTCGCCGTATATAAATTCTTCTACGCTTAATCCCAAGTCGATTTCGTAGACACCTGGTCTTGCCAAATTGCCACAAGCTGAAATTAATTTGGTCCCTGTACTTCGGCCTATTCCTATGGCTGCATAGGCATCACCTCCGTCGCGAACAATAGGAACTACAGCAGCAATTGATTCTACGTTGTTTACAACAGTAGGACAACCCCATAATCCTTTAACCGCAGGAAACGGCGGTTTAATGCGCGGATTTCCTCGTTTCCCTTCGAGCGATTCAAGTAAGGCAGTTTCTTCTCCACAAATGTAAGCACCTCCACCAGGAGTCACTACTAAATCTAAATCGTAGCCGCTTCCCAAAATATTCTTTCCTAAATATCCTTTGGCATAGGCTTCAGCAATTGCTTTTTCCAGAATATGCAATACATACATGAATTCACCACGGATGTATATAAACGATTGATTTGCACCTAAAGCAAATGATGATAAAATCATCCCTTCAATCAAAAGGTGCGGAATTTTTTCCATTAAATATCGATCCTTGAATGTGCCGGGTTCAGATTCATCGGCGTTACAAACCAAATATCTTGGAACACATTCAGGTTTGGCTAGAAAGGACCATTTCATTCCGGTAGGAAAACCAGCACCACCGCGACCGCGTAAACCTGATTTTTTAACTTCCTCAACTACCTCATCAGGAGACATCTTTTTTAGTGCTTTCTCAAGAGA
>JAIXRD010000144.1 GCA_027485365.1 Cryomorphaceae bacterium
GTATCTACCACTACAATATTCTGTGCGGGTGCTGTTCCTGTATTCTGGAATCGAATCGTATAGGTAAGAATGTCATCTACGCCTGTTTCAATTTCTGTAGCCCCAAATAAGCCATTGTTATAAATTTCAGGTCGGGCTACGTTTTTATCATTTGGATCATAGCTGTTTCCTAGAATTTGCAATAAACTTCCGTTGTTGTTTTGAGCGTTACAATCTTGGATGTTTCCAGTAGCTGTGATTGTACTGGTGAAGTAGTGGTTCGCGCCGTTAATCAATCCACCAGGAATTGAGAATAATATAAGATCGTTGGTAGAGAAACTACTTAACGCGCTATTTAAATTCCAAGTAATGGTATTTCCAGCAATACTATACCCCGGGGTATTTATCGATGCCGTATTGACGGTTACTCCAGCAGGAAAGGTTAATGTAAGCGTGAAAGGTCCAGGCGAGGAAGGTCCATAATTACCCCAATTCAAGCGAATGTGTGCGGTGGTGTTTTGGTAATAACCAATCCAAGGAGTAACTGTTGTCCAAAGGTCTGCACAAGCGTTTCCTCCGAACCCTCCACAATTCACTGGCAACATTCCTGCCGCTTGATTAACAATAAGGGTAACGAAATTGAAATTAACACTGTAACCAAGAGAATTTAAATAATTTGATGGAATAGAAGCTAGAACATATTGTCCATTTCCAAATTGACCACAATAGGTAAAGTATCCGAGTGAGTCTGTGTATACCGTAACGGTATTTGCATTTGCCCCTTGCGCATTAGATAATACAACAGGCGCAAAAGTCATTGGAAGTTCATTATTATCCATGATTCCGTTGTTATTTGCATCACAGAAAACAAACCCAGAATAACATGTTGGATTACCAGGATTTTGACCGCATTGAATTGGGAATGAGGCTGTAGCAGATACTGCGCCGGCCATACAGATTATATTTGAAATCGTATCAACAAGATTTGCTGCGCTGTAACCGTGTTGAGTTAACCAATTGCTATTTAGTGATACAGTCGCAATGCCACCAAGAAGAGCCAAATAATTCGTGCTGTAGGTCCCTTGTTGGTTGGTATAAACAATGGTAGATCCAGCGCCGTAATTGATGGTAATTGGTGCATTGACTATTGGAATATCTCCATTACTAAATTGACCGTTATTGTCTTGATCGCAGTAGACTTGTCCGCCAACACACATGGTTGCAGTTTGATTTCCTCCGTTACCACAATTCAGGGTTATAATCATGGTTTGAGCTCCAGAACCCGCAACTAAAGATGGTGGACCTTGTATATTATCAATGGTGTAATTATTCGCTGCAAGCCATGCAGGGTCAATCCCTAAGGTGTATAACCCGGGTTCAATACCCGTAAATACATAATAGTTGTTTTGAGTTGTGCCTGTATAGCTTTGGCCGGATCCTGTAATAACCAAAGGAATCCCCGAGTTATTTAACGTTGAATCAATTACTCCATCGTTGTTACAATCCACTTGAATTAAAGAATATACAGGAAGCGAACATGAGCCTAAGTTTAGAACTACCGTGTCAACAGCGCTCGTTTGATTCGCCCAGTTTGTTACGTATGTAATTAGGGTATATGTGCCAGGACCCGGATACGTATGCGCGGGAGGCGGGTTTAAATTGATTAGAGTTCCGGTGCTTGAAACGCCACCATTGTAGGTGTTACTGGTTCCATCACCCCAGCTGATATTAAATTGAAATTGAGAAGGAACAAAGTTGTTTCCGCTTAGTACGAAGGGTAGCGTATGAGTGGATTGTGCATTATTTGCCGCTGATTGAGCATAATAAGCAACCGTAACCGCAGTGTCACATCGCGTAGTTACTGTATTGGGTAACAAATTGAGGCCCGTAAGCACATAGCCGTTTTGGGCATTAAGTTGTAACGCGCACAACGCAAGAACTAATAAGAGTAATATTTTTTTCATGGTTTAAATTTAACAATTTTTTAGACGCTACAAGTTAAGCATAAGTTGCTTAGCAAAGGTAGCCCACTTATTTTTAGTATTTTCGCTTAAAATCACCAATGGATCGTTCTAAATTAGTTGAGTTCGGAAACTTAGAGTTACTTGCGAAACAGGTTGTAGAAGGATTTATTACGGGTATGCACAAGAGTCCACTCCATGGATTTTCCGTAGAATTTGCAGAGCACCGAATTTACAATCAAGGAGAATCTACAAGACATATTGATTGGAAACTTTATGGCCGAACTGACCGCTTATACACGAAGAAGTATGAAGAGGAAACAAATTTGCGTTGTCAAATGGTTATTGATTGTTCTCCCTCCATGTATTTTCCTGCAGACAAACGCGAAAATAAACTGACTTTTGCTATTTATGCTGCAGTCAGTTTAATGGAACTGCTAAAACGTCAGCGTGATGCCTATGGCATAAGTTTATTTCACGAATCCCTAATGCTTCATACCGCGGCAAAATCTTCGCCGATGCATCAGCGATATGTATATGCTGAATTGGAAAAGTTTTTTGAAACCTATTCACCAACTAAGAACTCAGATACACACATTTCAAAAGCGCTGAATGAAGTTGCTCAAAGTATACCGAAACGTGGAATGGTTATAGTCTTTACTGATTTGTGGTCCTCAGGTGAAAATGAAGAAGATTTTATGAATGCCTTGAGTCATTTGAAACATGAACGTCAAGAGGTGGTTATTTTTCACTTGTATAGCCGAACAATTGAGCAGGAATTTTCGCTAGATAACCGGCCATATATCTTGGTTGATATGGAAACAGGTGAAGAATTGCGTATGTTGCCGAATGAATTTAAGAGCCAATACATCGCACGCTATGAAAAAGGAATCAGTGCATTAAAGTTAAAATGCGGCGATTTAGCTGTCGATTTTGTTCCATTGGCGATTGAAGATGGATATAATGAGGTGCTTACCCGATATTTGTTGAAAAGGCATTCTATGTTATGATATTCACCGCTTACCTTTTGTTAACTTTGTGTCATTATGCGAGTTGAAGAAATTATTGCCCCAGTAGAAAAAGAACTCGCGGAGTTTGAGCAGTTTTTTTCGTCAACAATGAAGTCTGATGTTCCCTTGCTCGATAAAGTGACGCATTATCTTGTCAAGCGAAAAGGGAAACAGATTCGTCCTTTATTCGTCTTTTTATCCTGCAAAATGTTTAGTGAAACAAATGCTAAATCATTTGACGCGGCTGCTTTGGTTGAATTATTACACACGGCAACTTTGGTGCATGATGATGTCGTAGACGATGCCAATGAACGTCGGGGCTATTTTTCTGTAAACGCCCTTTGGAAGAATAAAATTGCAGTGTTGGTAGGCGACTACATGTTGTCCAGAATCCTCCTTTTATCCATAGAAAAACAAAACACGGATTTACTGGCAATCATTGCCCGGTCAGTTCGTGAGATGTCTGAAGGTGAATTACTTCAAATTGAAAAAGCTAGAAAACTTGATATCACCGAGGATGTTTATTTTGAGGTGATTCGTAAAAAAACAGCATCCTTGATTGCAACCTGTTGTGAGGCAGGCTACCTAGCATCAGGAGGGACAACACATCGTGA
>JAIXRD010000192.1 GCA_027485365.1 Cryomorphaceae bacterium
CCCCAAAAGTCATCTTCCCGTGGTTGGAATTCCGGTAAAAAATGTGCGGTATAGCGTTTAAAATCAGGCAACAAGGCATTTTTAAGAAGCATCGAAGAATCCTTAAACGGGGCGGTAACATTGCCTTGTAAAAAAGACAACAGGGATGAATTCGACTCAATCCATGCATTAAAAAGAGCCGTTTGTTCAGATTGAATCTGCTCAAAACCAACCACTTCATCAAGTGTGCTCAAAGAGTTCCGTTCAGACTGAGTATAGAAACGCATGGTCAAAGGTACTGATTTTTAATTCCATGTCTTTTTGTTATCTTTGATTAAATTCTTAAACGATTAACTATGAAAAAATTGTTACTTTCTTTTGCTGCAATCGGCCTTTTAGCATTGTCGGTTGATGCACAATCATGTACCCCAGGTGCAAATTTTGTGGATTCTACATACGGTGTATGGCCTGATACTACGCAAAATTTTCCTCCAGCAGCGGCAAACGTTGCGTATTCTACAGACTTGAACTTTAAAGTGCCTGCAACGGTATCGGCTGAATTAGATGCCTCAGGACAATTTGTTGGTTCACCAATTCAAGGATTTACTGTAACCGGCGTTTTAGGATTACCAAGTGGTTACAACTATGCGTGTAACATCGCAAACTGTACTTATGCAGGTGGGGCCAACGGTTGCGCAAATATTTGGGGAACGACAGCAACTACTGGAACTTACCCTATTACGATTGAAGTAGATGCAACCGTTATGGTTACCTTAATCCCTGGTTTGCCAGCTACACCAGTTACACAAAGTGTTTCTTTTGACGGGTATAAAATTATTGTAGGTACTGCGGGATTGATTACGTCAGTAGTAGAGCCCTTATCTATTTATCCAAACCCTTCAAACGGACAAGTTTCTATCAAAGGAATCGTTGCAGATGAACTTACCATTACAAACTTAAATGGACAAGTGATTTTGACTAAAAATGTAACGGGTCAAACGCAAGCTAGTCTTGATTTATCTTCACTAAACGCTGGGGTTTACTTTGTAAATACCTTAGGGTCATTAGGAAAAGAAACGATTCGTTTTATTAAGAACTAAGGTTCTGATACCTCATTGTAAAGGCCGCAAATGCGGCCTTTTTTATTATTCAATATGTTGTTTTACCACCTGATATATTTCCCATGTGGTTTTGTCATAAACGTAAACCAATACATGCATGTTGGCTGCATTATAAGTTCCATCTAGTTGATTTGGAACAGCAAAACTATAATTCACATAGTACTTATCCCCGATTAGATCTGCGCTGATGAGCGTGCGGCCAAATGGCGTATTATTCAAATTGCCTCGATGTATATCGCGATGGATGTACGTTGAATTGTGAGAGTTATCACTCATTTTTTGATCGCCAACTAACGAGTCTTCAACCAAACACGCAACAATGCCTAATTCAGAAGAAATAGATTGATTAATTTTTTCTACTTCCACATGTAAAAATGCGCCTTTAGTGCTCGGGTAATAGTTAAGGGCTGTTTGAATATTAACCTTCAACTCATTTTGGGCAAGAACATTTGAAACCATTCCGGTCCATGCTGCTGGACTCTGAAAAATCGCACCGCCGTTATTAATTCTAGAGACGGTTCCTCGTGGGTTTCCAACAAACCCACCATCATTAATCCCAAAATACTGTGCGATTGCTAAGCCATCGGTCGTAGTAAAATCTAAGGGGTATTCTGGAAGCGTGACCGTTTGAAAATCACCAATCCCGGTTGGTCCAGCATGAATTGATAAGGGAAAAACACGGCCAGGGTTTGCTTCATATAAGGCATGCGCAAGGTCGGCGGCTGCAGGACAATAAATGCACTTATGCCCTGTAAAATCCTCTAAGAGGATATTTCTATTCGTATTTGTGTTTTGTGAAAATTGTGGCCACTCGTTGGCTAAATAATCAGACCAATTACCGGGATAAAGGGTAGTATCTAATCCGCTGGTTGAACCCGGTGGATAAGGATTGGAAACATGGTCACAACTGGAGCTCACGACTAGAAGCACTACAAAAACCCATAACAATCGATTCATTTCTTAAAAACTTTGGGTGAAACTTAAGGTAAGGCCATTGTTGGCAGGTACAAAACGACAAACGCCGCCTACACAAAACAAACCGGCCCGTTGGCGTCCATAGGAAAGCATAATACGTGTCGATTCATGAATATAGCCGCAAGTGAGGTTCGGATAGTTTACGCGCTTATTTGCATCTGGATTACCATAATTATATTGATTGATAAAGCTCACAAAATAGCTTGGTGAGACCGTATATTCAATCAATGCCGTGGCCCAATTCCCTTTGTCATTAATCGCGCCATCGTCCTTCTTGTTTACGAACATTCCTTGAAGTTCAACGCGAATGTTGTGTTTAGAATTAATTTTATAAGACGCTTCAAGCACAGCAATATGAGACGAAATAATACCCGTTGCATCGTTAGAAACTTTAGCGATATCATTATTAATGGTAATATTAAAATAGGAAACTAGAAGGAGGAGTTTCTTATTGATTCTACGGGTGATGTTTACATTAATGTCTCTCCAGTATAAACTATCGCTTTTATCGAACAAGTGCGTTTTATATGTTACACGGCTAGAATCTAACGGGTTAATGCCGCTGGTATGCTGAACTGGGCGATACGTTGTAGATGCGTTAACACCTAGCGTAGTTCCGTATTTTCCTCCCAGTGTGGAACCTTTCTTAATGGTATATAAAAAATCTGCTTGATATGCCACCTCTCCTAAAGGTTGTGTTGCATATGGATACAGTGTAGCCACCAAATTATAGGTGTGGGTTTTATTGAGTGCGGGAAGGTAATTAATGAAAACATCTTGAAGTTCTTTGTTTCGGTCTGAACGGTAGCTCATATTATCGACGGACTTTGCAGAAAGCGAAAAACCAATTCCTTTTTTAGAGTACCCAAAATTTACTACAGCGGCATGACCATAATTATAAATTTTCCCATTATCTAACGAGGGGTCTTGTTCTTTTTTAATGTATTCCCCATCTAAGCGAAAGTTCTTATACTGTAATTTCATCCGACCACCATATGCGCCAACATTCTCAGGTAAAATCAATTGATCATCATCATCAATTTGGTATTTACTAACGAAACTTCCTCCTAGAATTACATCCAGTGGGAATGCACTGAGCTTAGCAAAGGTTTCATTTAAATGTATATCTGCGTCAAGACCTCGCACGATACCCTCTGAATTAACAACACGACCTGCTTCAAATGAAAGCCGTTGCTGACCATATACCCCCTTAAATTGAATTCCCTTAAAGGGTTTAAAAATAATGCGGGCGCCATCTAACGCATTATCATAGCCTAACGCGCGGTCTTCATAGGCTCTAAGTGCTAGGCCATTACCAAATTGCTCATAAAAATGCCCGAGGGTTACATCTACTTTTGAATTTGAATACCCCACATAACGCATACCTAGGCCTGTTCCGTCAAAGCGATTTGGATATCCTTGAATTCGAGGTAAATAACTTTCTAAACGCATCCCTGCTTTAAACCCAGAATTCGTGTAAAAAACATTCATGTATGAATTCACCAATCCTTTAGAAGGGGGTTGAATGGCATTAATCACAGGGTCGTCATTCAAATACTGAAACGTAGATTCAATATTGCCTGTAAAATTGCCTTGTGACCAAAAACATTGACCTGTAAATAAGATTATTACTAACGAAATCCAGCTATTCGCTGGTAAGTTTTTTGATTTCTTCATATAGTTTTTCTTCGTCCCCCGGCGCATAATTGTTATGTGTGTATACAATGTTTCCGTTTTTGTCTAGTAAAAACGTGTGGGGAACATTATTAACGCCCATGCTTCGCTTGAAATCACCATTAGGGTCCAACAATACCGTATAATCCCAGGCCTTACCATTTACATAGGTAATTACATCACGCTTTGTTTTTTCATCATCTATGGAGACCGCCACTAAGTTTACACCTGTTTCCGTTTGCCATTCTTCGTAAAGATCATGAATGGCCATTAGTTCTTTTTTACATGGCGCGCACCAAGTTGCCCAAAAACTAATAACCACGGGTCCAGAAAAACCAAAAGCGGCTGTATTTACCTCTTTTCCATTGATGTCTTTCAACAACACGGAAGGAACTTTTTTTACATCCAAAGAATCTGATTTTATAAGTTGCGTTTTAGCAAGAAAAGGTAAGCTTATCAAAAATGCTATAAATAAATGTTTCATACGTTGTTAAATTTTCGTGTGCTTAGCAAATACTTTGCCATTTCAAATTTACGCGAAAAAAGAATATTTACGTGTTATCCATTTGGAAACCATCGTATTTTTATTAACTTTGAAAAGAATGACATTCGCTTATGACTAAAATTTTCTACCTCCTTATCGTTTCGTTTTTAATGGGTTCTGCCATTGCACAAGACAACATTGTAATTTATTTAGATGGTCAAACCACTGACCTTTCTTCTGGTGCAGGGCCATATTCAGTTTTAGCCCCGTCTGCTGCTGCCTTTGATGTTACCTTTAACGTATACAACAACGCGGCAAACACTCAAAAATGGAGAATCACTAGATCACACATTGCTTTACCCGCTGGTTGGGCAGATGGTCTTTGTTGGGGGCATTCTACGGATCCATTTGGTGGTTCTTGTTATTCAAGCACTCAAATGAATTCGTCTCCTTGGACCTCGCCGGGTGGTGCTGCTGTGCTTTTTGATCTTTTACCTGGTGAATATGGCAAAATGAAGCCTGATTTTAATCCTGCGGATGGAATAAGCGGAACGGGTCATTACCGCTATTATATTACCAATGCATCAGGCACGACCTATCTGGACTCTGTAGATGTTATTGTTGATTATGTAGCGGATGTGAAGCCTCTTAAAGATCCAGTAACAGTTACCTTGGTCCCGAATCCCGCGGATGATTACATTAATATTACTGTAAGTGGTGCAGAGTCTTTTCAATTTAAAATATTGGATGCCATGGGCTCGACCATCATGCGCGACCAAGTGAGTGCAACAAAAAAAATAAATACGTCTGAATTCAAAAGTGGTGTTTACTTTATTTCTTTTGAAGGGCAGTCAACTAAGCCATTCACTAGAAAAGTAATCATTCGCCATTAATTGGCCTTGTAATGGCTAAAAAAAAGCACCGGGGTTCGCATCATAAAAAATCAGAGCGGAAATCTAGCGGAGAATATAGGACTCTTGTACTCAACGTTTTTGCAAAAAATCAAGGCGCGACCTTAACCCACAAGCAACTGTGTTCTTTATTGTCTGTAAATGCCCCCAATGAACGTCAACATGTGTTTGATGCGCTTATGGCCTTAGTGGAAAAACGGCAGCTTAATCAAATAAATCATCACAGCTTTACCCTCCCGATTCAGACCCCCGAAGAGGGAATCCTTGAAATGAATCCCAAAGGTTTTGGATTTGTTCGAATTGAAGGCTCAACGAATGATGTAATGATTCGCGAGGAAAACAAAGGGATGGCCATTGATGGAGACCGGGTGCAATTCACTGTAATTAAAGACAGAAACGGCAAGCGAGAGGGGCTTATCTTAAATGTATTGGAACGCGCTCGAATGCAGTTAGTTGGTACAATTCAAGTCCGAAACCATAAAGCAATATTATATCCAGACTCAGCAAAATACGGAGTTCCTGTAGAAATTCCAGAAAGCAAGTTAAATGGTGCACAGCAAGGCATGCGTGCCGTTGTAAAAATAACGGTTTGGCCTGAACAACGAAAAATGCCTTATGGTGAAGTTGTTGCGCTGCTCGGTTATGCCGGGACGAACGATGCTGAAATGATCTCGATATTAATTAATCAAGGATTTGATCCCTTTTTTCCTGACGAAGTTTTACGAGAGGCCAGTTTAATTTCAACAGAAATCACGAACGAAGAAATAGCAAAAAGACTTGATTTAAGAACCATAACTACCTTTACAATTGACCCTGTAGATGCTAAAGATTTTGACGATGCGATTTCTTATGAACCCTTAGAAAACGGGAACCTTAAAATTGGCGTTCACATTGCGGATGTGGGACATTATATACAAGAGGGCTCCGCGTTAGATAAAGAAGCATTAAAGCGTTCGAATTCGGTGTATTTAGTTGACCGAGTGATGCCAATGTTGCCGGAGCAACTCTCAAATGTACTTTGTTCATTGAGACCACATGAAGACAAGTTGGCATTCTCCGCGATCTTTGAATTCAATGAGCAGCATGAAGTTATAAATTCTTGGTATGGTAAAAGTGTAATTCATTCGAATCGAAGATATACCTATGAAGAGGTTCAAGAAATTATTGAAGGAAAGGAGGATCAATACGCACCGGAATTACATACCATTAACAAAATCGCTAAACTCCTTCGTGCTAACCGCTTTAAAAAAGGCGCATTAAACATCGTCTCTGAAGAACTTCGGTTTGTGTTATCTGAAACGGGTGTACCCACGGGCACTTTGCTGAAAACATCAAAAGAATCACATCAGCTCATTGAAGAGTTTATGTTATTAGCCAATCGATCTATCGCCGCTTATTTGACTCCTAAAAAAGAGAAGGCGGAAACGTACACTACCGTTTACCGGGTGCATGATTTACCTGATTTAGAAAAGCTTGGCTTGCTAACCCTGTTTTGTGAAAAATTTGGACTTGAATTACATATTGATCAAATCCAAGAGGCCGCTTTTAAGCTTAATAAGCTGTTAAAAGATATTGAAAACGAACCTTTCTTCTCACTAATTCAGGGCATGGTAGTAAGGTCCATGGCAAAAGC
The DNA here is from genome assembly GCA_027485365.1 of Cryomorphaceae bacterium. Lineage (GTDB taxonomy): Bacteria > Bacteroidota > Bacteroidia > Flavobacteriales_D > Crocinitomicaceae > UBA952. The sequence continues at coordinate 6,778 of JAIXRD010000192.1, forward strand.
TGTTTACAGCACGAACAATAAAGGCCATTTTGGGCTTGCTTTCAAGGAATATACACATTTTACTTCGCCTATACGACGGTATGCCGACCTCATAGTACATCGGCAACTGTTCGAAAAAACCGAATCCGGCAGTGTAAAACATAGAACAAATCTTGAAGAAGTATGTAAACGAATTTCTGCGAATGAACGAAAGGCCATTGAAGCAGAACGAGAATCCGTGAAGTACTTTCAAACCCTCATGTTAATAGACCATATCGGAGAAACATTTGAAGGTATTGTTTCAGGAATTTCAGAATATGGAATCTTTGTAAGATTAACTGCTAACAATTGCGAAGGAATGGTATCCATTCAATCGATTACAGCAGATCGGTATTTATTTGATCCTGAACGCTATGCAGTGGTTGGCAAACGAAGCGGTAAAACTATTAATCTCGGAGATATCGTAACTGTTACCGTTGACGAAGTAAGTCCCAGAAAACGCCAAATCGATTTAATTCTAACCTCGCACTAATCGTTATTCAGGGGAAAATGGATTACTGCCAGAAACACGCTGTAATTCGTGTCCTTTTCTGAACATTTTTTGCGTTATTGGTTTCCCATTGCTACCATAAACAATAAATAATCCATCTTTCAACCCGTTCTTGTAATGGATTTCATTCATTTTATTTCCTCGTCGATCATTTTGATAAAATTCCCCATGGAGCAGTCCGTTTTTAAATGTTGAAACCACTGCGGGCACAACGCCTCCTGGATAAAAATTAATCCACTTACCAACCTTCTTTCCTAAATGATATTTTCCCGACTCTTTAATTGCAAAATCAAGCTGAGAATATGCTTTATAAACCCCGTGCTCTACGCTTTGTTTTTCTTTAAATCCCAAGGCAACGACGTCTTGTGACGCATTTTTTAGCGTTTTAACCTTGTAAGACACCTCTTCTTTTTTCCTTCCATTGTTATAGAATTCGGTCCATTTCCCTGTCTTATTACCTTGCTTATAGCGCCCAAACAACAGTAATTTCCCTTCGGGACTAAACGAATACCATGCCCCATGAAGTTTCCCCTCCTTATAGAAGGACGTGTTCTTAACCCTCCCGTTTGGCCAAAAATTCTTCCATTCCCCTTGTTCTTTCCCTCTATCATACGCCCCTTGAAGCAAGATTGTCCCGTCTTCATACCATGTCTGCCAAAGACCTTGTTTCAAATCGGATTCATATTTCCCTTTTTTAAAGGGCGTACCATCCTTGTAATAATAATTCCACTCACCCGACTTTAATCCGTTATCAAACGATGCAGTATAAGAAAGTTCCCCAGAGGAATAATAATATGTCCAAACACCTTGTTGCAAATTAGACTTAAACATTCCCTTCATGTCTTCACCACCGTCCAATCTTCTCCAAATCCAAGTTCCTTCTTTTTTACCCAATTGATAAGTTCCTTCCGTTTGCAATACCCCGTTTTCAAAATACACTTGATAGGAACCGTCTAACGAATCTTGGATGAAACTTTGCTGTTTTTCGATGTTCCCATTCGGGAAATAGAACAGCCATTTACCCTGTTTTTTACCTCCCAAAAACGCACCTTCAATCGATGGTCTTCCCGATGCCAGTAATTCTATAAAGGGTCCATCTCTTAATCCATTATTAAACGTATATGATTCTTTAAGTCCGCCATACGTATAATATGTGTTCACCTGTCCTTTCCCGGAAACAACCGTTTGAGTGTGCAACGAATCATTCTCAAAATAATCCAACAAATACGTTGTGTCATTCCTAACTAATTCTGTTTTCCATCTTGAAGCATCTGAATAGTAATAATTCCACAAACCCTCAGGAGAGCCTAATTGATAATTACCTTGAATTAGCAGAATGCCTTTTTCATTGTATTCTTTAAAGGTAGAATCCGGCACATTAAACTGAGCAAAATACTGTTGTTTAATTTGTTTGTTGGGAAAGTACGTGGTTTGTTTACCGTGCATTCGGTTGCGATAAAAAAACCGCTCCTCTTCAATCGAACCGTCAAGCGCATAGAAGGTCCATTTTCCGTGTTTTTCCGTGGTTTTTGGGTTGATTTCATCCAAATAATAACATCCTGTAGAATGAATTCTTTTGTTATTAGCATCCCAAAACACTTTTACTTTGGGACCCAAATTTTCAGGTAAAACCTTTTGAGAATGTAAGGTTTGGCTCAGGAACACAAGAAAAAAGAGCCACAAATACTTCATAAAAACAAAACGGAGAGGCTTATACATGTTACATCTATATTAACTGCCGAAGGATTAGGAAAACACCAGTGCCAGAAAAAATAACGCCAATAAGTAAATTCAGGGCTTTCAATAAATTAACGGTGACTAATGGTTTTAGTTTGTTTGCTACATATGCCTTCAAACAATCGATCCCAAAAAAGGTAATTAATATAATCGCTAAATAAATTGAAATATGTATATCGCTTTCATATTTAGCAACTAAATCGAATCCTTTTGCTATGATAGCCAACCAATAAATCACGACGCCTGGATTAAGTAAGTTTAAAGTAAAGCCTTTGAGAACCAGCATTGTATTGTCCTTTTTTCTTTTGGGTTTAACTTGTTGTTCCGGTAAATCTATCAACTCTCGATCTAAATCAATTGGAGCCAAGCGTACCTTTTTAAAAAACAGATTATATACTCCAAATGCCATAAATAAGGAGCCTCCTAAAATGCTCAGTGCTAAGTTATTCTTAACATCTCCAAGCCCTTTTAATTGATAAGCAAAAAACAAGGAGATGACGATATAAAACAAATCGCTCAACAAAACACCCAAGTCAAAAATCAAGGCCGATTTGAATCCTTTTGTAATGCTAATCTCTAACAAAACAAAAAACACAGGACCAATCATAATACTCAACAGAAATCCTATTCCGATGGCTTGGAAAACATACTCCATATCTACAAAAATAATCAAAAGGTTCGGGTATGGTTAAATCTATTAGGCGCAATGAAATAAAAGTGGAATAATCCTTATCTTTGCGTAATTAAATCAGATCCATGAGAACGAAATTGGCCAATGATAAGCTAGATGCTATTATTAAAATGGTAGAAAAAGAGGGTGTAAACGCCCCAAAATTAATTGATGAATTAAAGTCACTACGGGTTAAGGCCTTAGAAGAGAAAGATCCTTTAGTAGTAAAAGTACTTCGGTTAACGTATGAGTATTTAGGTGAAAATGAATCTTTTGGCGTTGAAGGGCAATTTGAAGAAGACGAAGAGGGCAATGAATATCCTTTAGAAATTGATGAGAAAGACAACTTACTATACCTGTTGTCATTACTTCAAAATGCAGAACAAAAAGTAAATCGGGAAGAATTAAAAGATTACCGAGATGCCTTAAAATCAGAATTATATTAATCTAGAGGCAACGTGTCTTAACACTTTTACGTCCTTAATATACTCATAGGCGTAAGCTTAGATTTATTTAACTTGCAGAGAAAGCCGAAAAACCACCTTTTTCGGCTTTTTTATTTAACAATACCCGCAATACTTAGCGGTTGCCGTATGAGTAAAAGGGATGCTTTCATCAAATATTTGTGTA
>JAIXRD010000261.1 GCA_027485365.1 Cryomorphaceae bacterium
ACAGAAAATTGGCGGTTCTGGAGATGACCTCATTCAGAACTTACGAAAGGAAAAACTGGTTGGCTTTTTCAAAGAAAAGACTAGAACTGTAAATATTACCCAAGGCACTTCAAAGCAAAACAGAGAGTTTGAGCTGTGGGACAAGTCTACTAAGCCAAGTACGGAGCAGAAGCTCAACTTATGGATCCGTGATGGATGGTACGAGAGTGAAAGTACCGTGATGGATGAAATAAGAGCAGCGGGAAGCGATACTCCATTGGCTTATGTGTTTGTAAAGAAATTCAGAGACCCAGAATTACGCTCGGAAATCATCAAGTTTCTTGCTGCTGGCTACACAATTGACAATATGGGGTTGCCCTCAAGTCCTGAGGCGGAGCAAGCCAGAAAGAGCATGGAAACCCGAAAAGGCCTTGCGAAGGTGGCTATCGATGAGATTATTGAGCGTATTTGTCTTGAAGCCAGTGTGCTTTTGGCTGGTGGCAATTTGGTTCAAAAGGGAAACATTCGTGAAAACATTGATGCCGCCCTACATAGCATTGCAGATAGACAGTTTCCAGAGTTTAAAGCAAAAGCAGACTTCGCCAACTGGGGTCAGGCATTAAATAAAGCCATTGCAACCAACCCTGATTCTTTGAACTCAATTGGGTATACAGGTGATGTGGTAGCGCACCCTGTTGCTGCCGAAATTCTCCGATTTATTGGCAATACAACTAAGCAAGGAAAAGAAATCAGGGGTACATTCATGAAGTCACCTTACGGGTGGAGTCAGGATGCCATTGACACCATCCTAATTATGTTGAAGAACACCCAGCACATTTCATGCGATGAATCCTCGTTGATAGTTGCGAAAATCAACAATGCAATCTTCAAAAAGGAAGTATACATTCTATCTGCAAAGGATAAAATAGCAATTAAGAGTTTGTTCCAAAAGGCAGGAATATCATGCCCATCCAATCAGGATCTTTTCCCTTACTCCAACACTTATTTGGAGCAGTTGAAAGAATTGGCTTCGAATGTAAGTGGGGATGCACCTAAACCAGAGCCAATTGATATCAGCTTTCTCAAAGACATTGAGAATAAGCAAGGGAACGAAAGGCTTTTGGAGATTTTGGAGCAACAATCAATACTCCAGTCCTCTTTTGACGATTGGACTGCTAAAGCTAAACTAGTTGATAAAAGAATGCCGCTATGGCATTTATTAAGCGAGTTGGCCAGCCATGCACCTGATCATGCAGACTTCGAGCAACTGAAAGAGGAAATTCAAGCCATAAAGGATAACCGATTACTACTTCAAGAGCCTGATTTAATTCAACCAAAGTTGGATGAGATTGCTGAAAAGCTCAAAACTCGCTTGAATCAGCTCAAGGAGCGATATATAAAGCTCTACGATGATAAAATGGCAGTGCTTCAGAATGATGAATACTTCAGCAAATTAACCCCTGACCAGAAGCACCGTATTTTAGCTAATAATCAATTGCTGGTAAAACCAGAGATCAAACCATTGGATGCTGCTGGATTGGTCAACCTTTTACAGAAGGCATCTTTATATACTTGGGAAACCAAGATTGCCGCTCTCCCTGGTCAATATCAGACTGCAAGAGAAGAAGCCATTGCTTTACTAGCGCCACAAGCTACCAATTATAGTTTACCCAAAACAACTATTTCGAATCAGCAGGATATTGAAAATTACATTACAGAACTCAAATCTGAATTGGAAGAGTTATTAAAAACATCTAGCTCAATCATATTAAAATAATGGCCGTATTAACTCCACAACAACGCAATACGCTTGAATCAGCAGTAAAGCATGCGAGAAAATTATCTGAGTTGGGTGCATTTAATGCTTTGAAGGCAATGGCCGTGAACCATCCTGAGCCTTTTGCGCATATGAGTGCCGAACAACGGTCGCTCAGAAACAGCCTAAGAAGTAAAGCTCGTCTGTTGGGCGATGAATTACCCGCCAATGGTGCACAGCGTATTGATAACCTCTCCTATGAGTTGGCTTATGAAACCTGGCACAAAATGTTGTTTGCCAAATTTTTAGAAGCCAATGATTTGTTGATTCATACAGGATCTGGTGTTTCAGTATCCATGGAAGATTGCGAAGAATTGGCAGCGGATGAAGGCTACTTGGATAAATGGGATGCTGCAGCCAACTATGCTTCTAAAATGCTACCTGCTATTTTCAGAACCGATGATCCATTGATGCAGATTACCTATGCCACAGATGAACGAATTAAGTTGGAGGAAATTATTGATGCTGTAGAGACTGAAATTTTTAAAGCAGATGATGCATTGGGTTGGGTATACCAGTTTTGGCAGAGTGAGGCTAAGGCAATAATCAATGCCAGTGGGGATAAAATTGATGGCGCTAAACTACCAGCAGTTACTCAGTTATTTACCGAGCCCTACATGGTTCACTTTTTAATTGATAATACCCTTGGTGCTTGGTGGGTGAGCCGTAATCCTGGCGTAACTTCTCCTGTTAAGTTTGAATACCTCAGATTGCTGGAAGATGGAACCCCAGCAGCGGGAAATTTTGAAGGATGGCCAAATAAAACTGCCGAGGTGACTTCATTAGACCCCTGCATGGGATCTGGTCATTTTGTTGCCTCTTTATTTCCTGTATTTGCCTCATTGCGTATGCATGAGGAAGGTTTAAGCAAGGAAGAAGCCACCGACCGAGTGATTGCTGAAAACCTGCACGGCTTAGAGTTGGATGCACGATGCACGCAAATAGCTGCCTTTAACCTGGCATTAACTGCCTGGAAGTTCTGCGGGCACTACAAAGAGTTGCCCGAAATGAACCTTGCATGCAGTGGAATTGCTCCAAAAGGTAAAGTGGAAGACTGGGTTAAGTTGGTTAGCAAGGAGCAAAACCTAGAAATAAAACAAAAATTGGAGAATGGAATTCGCATGTTGTACGACCATTTTCAGTTGGCACCAGAGCTCGGAAGTCTGCTTGATCCAACAATTATCAAATCTGATATGTACACCGCAAGCTTTGAGGAACTAAAACCAGTTCTTCAAAAAGCTTTGGATAGTGAGTCAGATGCAGAACAACTAGAGCGAGGTGTTATGGCGGCTGGTATTGCCAAGGCTGGCCAAGTACTTGGGAAAAAGTACACACTACAAATTACCAATGTACCATACCTGAGTCGTGGTAAGCAAGATCAAGTAATGGCGAACTACATTGAAAAATATTACAAAGAGGCAAAAGGTGATTTGGCTACTGTTTTCCTAGAAAAAATGCTGAAGACTAATACTCCTGGTGGTATTTCGTGCAGTGTAATTCCTCAGAATTGGTTATTTCTAACTTCATATAAAAAATATAGAGAGAAACTGCTTAAAAATGAATCTTGGAGTATGGTTGCTCGTTTAGGTGCAAAAGGATTTCAAACACCTATGTGGGATTTTAATGTGATGCTTATCTCACTTGCTCATTCCAAACCCACAAGTGAACAACCTCTAGCAGGCCTTGATGTTAGCGAAGCTTCAAATGCCGCTGCCAAAGATGAGGCTTTGAAAATAGCAGAATTGAAAATTGTAAATCAACAGGAGCAGTTGGGAAATCCTGATGCCAGAGTTGTTATTGGAGAATTTGATCGAAATATCAAACTTTTAAGTTCATTTGCTGATTCCTTACAAGGAACAATGCCATCGGATAGAAATAGGCTTGTTTTTAATTTTTGGGAAATTGATGAATTTTTAAAAGAATATATCTTCATGCATGGTAGCGCTAATCATGGTGCGGATTATCAAGGTATGAATCAAATTTTTAAGGGTGAACTTTTTAAAAACATATACAAAGAAATTGGCGGTAGATACCAAGGTCAAAAAGCTTGGAGAAAAAAGGGTGTCGTAATATCTATAATGGCTGAATTGCCTACTTTTATCTATACAGGTGAAATTTATGATGGAAATGTTCATGCAATTGTCCCAGATAATGATGAAAATATAAGTGCGCTATACGCTTTTACTAAATCACAATCATTCAGGAATGAAATTAGAAAAATAGATCAAAAAGTTTCTGTTACTTGTGCAACGATTTCCAAAATCCCATTCGATTTAGAACATTGGAACAAAGTAGCCAAAGAAAAATACCCCAACGGTTTACCTAAACCCTACAGCGATGATCCTACCCAATGG
>JAIXRD010000063.1 GCA_027485365.1 Cryomorphaceae bacterium
GAGGGGCTAACATTGAGAACATCCTGAATTTCAGAAAGGATTACCCAGATTTCAACTTATACAAACTGGAACAAAATTACCGCAGCACCCAAAACATTGTCGATGCCGCGAACAGTGTGATTAAAAGAAATCAAGACCAAATCAAAAAGAACGTTTGGACAGAAAATGGGGTAGGAAAACCAATCTCCGTGGTCCGCACCTTAACAGACAATGAAGAAGGTCGTGTCATTGCACACAAAATATTCGACCTGAAACAATCGGTGGTGGAAAGCTACAACGACTTTGCCATTTTGTATCGTACCAATAAGCAATCTCGTTCGTTTGAGGAAGCCTTACGGAAACTGAATATCCCCTACAAGATTTACGGAGGCCTTTCCTTTTACCAACGTAAGGAAATTAAAGACGTGCTTTCTTATTTCAGACTTACAGCGAATCCGCACGACGAAGAGGCCATGAAGCGGGTAATCAATTATCCGAAGCGCGGGATTGGAAAAACCAGTGTAGAAAACCTCATAATTGCTGCGGGCCGACATGGGGTAAGCATGTGGGAAGTCATGGATGATTTTCAAACGTATTCTGCGGATTTAAATGGTCCTACAAAACAGAAAATCACGGATTTCATGACCATGATCAAGAGTTTTCAAGCGGAGCTTAACAAAGCAGATGCTTATACCCTTGCCGAGCGCATCATTAAATCAAGTGGAATCTTCCAAGAACTGAATGCAGAGAAAGAAAAAGGTCCAGAGGAAGTTGAACGGATTCAAAACATTGAAGAATTATTAGCGGGTATAAACGAATTCACTAAGGGTGGCGATGAAGACGAGCCCAAGACCTTAGCTGAATTCTTGATGGATGTGTCCTTATTAACCGATGCGGACCAAGAAAAAACGGAAGATAAAAACCATGTGTCGCTCATGACCATCCACTCGAGTAAAGGCTTGGAATATCCACATGTTTTCATTGTTGGAATGGAAGAGAATTTATTCCCTTCTCAAATGTCAATTAGTTCTAGAAGTGATTTAGAAGAGGAACGGAGACTCTTTTATGTCGCAATTACCCGTGCAATGGAATCATGTACCTTATCCTATGCTGGTTCAAGGTTCCTATGGAATCAATCCATCAAATGTGAACAAAGTCGCTTTATTGACGAAATCGATCCGCAATTTGTTCATTTTGAAACCCCTACGCGAAGTCAACAAGGGCGTTCATTGATGGGGGGTGGATTTGAACGCAGTTTTACCGGTGGCTTGAATACCAAATTGAATACGCCGAGCATGCCCAAATCCTTGAAATCGATATCCGAAGTAAAGACCTCTTCCCCTTCAAATGCTAACGAATTCAATAACATCATGGTTGGAACACACGTGGAACATTCACGATTTGGAAAAGGACGAGTAACGCAGCTCGAAGGGAGTGGTGCGGATAAGAAAGCAGTCATCTTCTTTCCCCATCACGGATCTAAAACCGTACTGCTTAAATTTGCCAACTTAACAGTACTATAATTAATTTACATGCAGTTCCAGGTTGGCGAATCAGTCTCCATGCTTCATGAATCGGGAGCCTATACAATAAAGCAACTTTCGGATTCACATGCGCATGTATTGGATGAATTCGGATTTGAATACCGTGTTCCCATTAGCTCGTTAATCAAACGAACACCCATACAAGGTGAGGTAGAAAATAAAGAACCCATAGTCACGCCAAACGCAACAAAAAAACAAGCTATTTCTTCCATTCCGACCTTAGACCTTCACGCAACCGCGCTGGGAATTGACGGCATGCCACCGAATGAATTACTCGAAACGAAGCTCAGTTATTGCCGAATCTTTTTAAACCAATGCATTGCAAATCGCCAATCGAAAGCTTTGATTATTCATGGGATTGGTGAAGGTGTATTGAAAATGGCTGTACGCCAATTACTTCGTGACAAGAAAGGAATTAGTTTTCATGATGGGAATTACTCAACCCGTGGCGTGGGGTCCACACTGGTAGAAATTCGATTGAGCGAGGCCAGTAAATTTTAAGTAATCTCGTTAATGTTGGGTAATCGCACCCTTTTCTCCTTGCGGAATTTCAAAAACCCAATCATAAAACCCAATAAAATGACTTCCAGTGAAACCCATTTTTTTGTAGTGAGATGCTGGAAATGTCAACCGATTTTGAGCAGACAACCCATTGGTTTTTGTTTGCGGAGCTACTCCGTCCTGAAGGCAAGGCGCTTGCTTTCTAGCCCCTTTAGGTATACTTCCATATTGATAAACTGTATTCCACTCGGACTGAATTACTTTTCCTGCCTCCGCATTTTCAGGAGCAAAGATATAGTACTCACCAAACACACATTTATTCCTTAGGGCCTCGACCATACCCAAGGAATAAGCATATCCCATGCTGTGTGCTACAATAAATAGCGTGTCGTTTCCTGAATTCCCTGGAACTTCATTGAGTAATTGATAAAGGTTTCGGCCGGCAATACGTCCATTTTTACGTCTTAAATTAAACCCTTTTTTATTCGAAATAAAAGGCAACATATCTAAAGTTTCAAGCTTAGTGCCCGCGGTTGTTTTGGAGAACTTACATCGATGCTTACCCTTGCACGGTTTAGGGTATTCTGCAGCAGCCTTGGCGAAATTAAAAACAGACCCATGGTTTGAGCTTGCAACGGAATGGTGACCATCCGCATAGTAAACTTCATTCGGTTTAATTCGATTCATAATACGTTGATCAAAATTACCCCAAGGTCTCCAATAATCGAACCGGTCTGTTGCGAACAAAACATTGGATGAATTAGGGAATTCTACGCCATTGTTTCCAATTTGCATCAGTGCCTGCTCCGGTGTTCCACCGTTTGCAACCGGACGATACCCATTTACAAAGACAAGAATTCGTCGGGCAGGATCAGGTTCAGAATACTTGTGCGTAATGTTTGCTTTAGCGTAATTGTAAACCTCCTCTTTTATAAAATCTCCTTGCGCATCAATTACCTTATATACGATCAAATGCGTTTGCGCCTTCCCTTGAAAGGACTTGATTTTCAAACGGTCTGAATCATATAAAAACCTCATTGATACAACCTTACCTTCAGATTTCCTTACTTCAAAATACAACACGTGTTTTAGTCGTTTCATTTCCCACGTATTTTTCCGTTTTACATAGGTCTCCCAATATGAATGGTTGGCTTGCTGATTGACTACAGAGTTACTCGAAGTAAGGTGATGAATAAACTGTTTGGTATCTATTTTCCCTACATTGCTGTACGAGGAGGAATTAAAGAACCACCGTTTATATAATCGATCAGAAGATACAAAAACAAGGTAACCAATAAGTATAAAAAGACCCCATAATACCAATTGAAGGAAAAAGAATCCAATCTTGGAATGTAATTTCAAACTTTTCTCGGCACGCTCTTTAACCTTTTTCCTAAAAATTAGCATGATAAAAAATACAAGGAAGACGAGCCCAACATGAATAGGAGCTATGAACCGAGAATCTGTGCGATAAAACGGGCGAAGCCAATAGCTATCAATATCTAAATTAACCTTTCCTGCATTTCGTTTAAAGGGTAATCCTATATAGTTGCCAAACACCTTCCCGTTGTTATTTTCATTCCAAAAAGCAAACGCTACCATACCGTTTGTTGATCCCAAATTCTCCGTTTCATCATGAAAAAGGAAATAAGAATCTTGTCGCCTTTGCAGCGAATCTTTGGTCCCTAATTGTTCGGAAAGTGCGTCCAATGCTATTTTATTTTTTCCTTGCTGATCAGCAGCTGCTATCAAGAAATACATAGCGAACCTGGTGGTAAATGTTTTTTTTGGCGCTACAGAGAGAAACATAATGTGTTTACCGGGTATGGCAAATCCTGTGTGTAATGAATCTTCCTGATTTCTTGAAACAAATACGTAATAATCCAATTTGGTGCGGCGATGAGACGAATTAAAAAACCCATCCCTGATTGCTCTCATGTCTGTTGAAAAGAACGGAATTGAATCGCTGTAATTAATAGCAGGTAACTTCCCTATTCTCGGATGTTTGTATTGATCAATACTTACTTCCACACCGTATGACCGAGTAATTTGCTGTATTTCAATAGATTGTTCAGGGCTTATATCAGCGCCCATTTCGGTTTGAACGAAATGAATACGCAGCGAACCCTGAGCGTGGACAGCGCATGTCAGGAATAGAAAAAAGAAAAGAAAAAACTTCGAGATTAAATTAGAGGTGCAAAAACGCTTTTTTCGATAAGAGTTCATCATTGGTTTCGCGGTAATTTGGATCATCAACACAACAATCTACAGGACAAACTGCCGCACATTGCGGTTCGTCATGAAAACCAACACACTCTGTACATTTATTGTGAGTAATGTAGTAAACATCCATGCTTACGGGCTCATTCGCCAAGAGCGCATCTACAGACGTTCCTTCAGGTGTGGTAATCATTCCTGATAACGACGTACCATCCGAATATTTCCATTCGGCACCCCC
>JAIXRD010000136.1 GCA_027485365.1 Cryomorphaceae bacterium
AACTGATGCGTTTGAAATCAATCTAAATATGGGAGGAACAGGTGCTCCAACAAGTGGACCTACTAGCCCAATTAGTTACAACGGGTATACCTTGGTATGGCATGATGAATTCAATGGTGCTACGCTGTCAAACGATTGGGTATATGATATTGGCACTGGAAATGGAGGATGGGGAAATAATGAACTTCAATATTATACCAATCAGAATGCTACCGTGTCCGGCGGGGTACTTCAAATCACAGCAAAACAAGAAGCTATGGGTGGACAAAACTACACCTCAAGCCGTATAAAAACACAAGGAGTCCAATCTTGGAAATATGGGCGGATCGACATCCGGGCAGCATTACCAAAAGGACAAGGGATTTGGCCAGCATTGTGGATGTTGGGAGATAATATCACTTCTGTTAGTTGGCCTGCCTGTGGTGAAATCGATATCATGGAAATGATTGGTGGGGCTGGTAACAATGACAAAACGGTTCACGGAACGGCTCATTGGAGTGATAATGGCTCACATGCCCAATATGGGGATAGTTACACCTTAAATTCGGGGATTTTTGCGGATGAATTTCACGTGTTCTCCATCGTGTGGAATGCGAATAGCATTACCTGGTTGGTAGATAACACGGTGTATAACACCATGAGCACCACCCCAGCACAATTAGCGGAATTTCAAGAGAAATTTTTCTTTATTTTCAATGTAGCCGTTGGTGGAAATTGGCCTGGAAGTCCTGATGCGACTACACAGCTTCCACAAACCATGTATGTGGATTATGTGCGGGTTTTCCAATAGTAAGTTATGAGAAAGTTCTTGTTTTTTACTTGCTTTGGCGCTTTAGTATCCTGTGGAGTTACAAGAAATAGTTACAATGAAAAAGTATTGAACTTAACAACAGAAGAAAAGGTAGGGCAAACATGTCAAATCACCTTGGATGCTGTTGCACAAACAGATGCTCAAGGCAGAACCTTGGTTCCGCTTAAATTAGATACCAATAAACTCACGGAAGCTCTTGTTAAGTATAAGGTTGGTTCAATCCTTAATGTGAGTTGGCATACGCTAACACGAGCACAATGGCAAGAAATTACCCAAACCATTCAATCTTATTATACTTCAGGTAGAATTAAGGTGCCGGTACTTTATGGCATAGATGCAATCCACGGGGTGAATTATACCCAAGGGGCAACCTTGTTTCCTCAGGAAATAGGCTTAGCCGCTACATGGAATCCAACGCTGGCAGAAGAATTTGGTCGAATTACGGCCTATGAAACGAGAGCTTCGGGCATTCCTTGGAATTTTTCTCCGGTCTTAGATTTAGGAAGAAACCCCCTCTGGTCAAGAACCTTTGAAACCTTGGGTGAGGACCCTTATTTGGTTTCGGAGATGGGCGCAGCGATCATTAAAGGGTATCAAGGAACGAATCCGCGCGCAATTGATTCCTTACATGTACTTTCTTGTATGAAGCATTTTGTGGGATATAGTGCCGCTGCCAGTGGACGAGATCGAACCCCCGCTTGGATTCCAGATAAATACATGAAGGAGTTGTATTTTCCTTCGTTTAAATCTGCCGTTAAAGCCGGCGCTCAAACGGTGATGATTAACAGTGGAACGGTCAATGGTATTCCAGGTCATGTCAATAAAGCCTTAATTCAACATACCCTTAAAGACGAATGGAAATTCCCTGGATTCGCCGTTTCAGATTGGGAAGACTTTAACATGTTGCATACGGTACATCGCGTTGCCCCAGACCTAAAAACAGCTTGCGAAAAAGCGTTTAACGCAGGTGTAGATATGAGTATGGTCCCACTCTCTCCAGATTATAAAATCTATTGCGAACTCATGTTACAATCTGTCAAAGACGGTAACATTACGTCCGCTAGATTAGATGATGCAGTGAATCGAATATATCGAACAAAAGAAGTGGTAGGCTTATTTGACTTGCATCAACCCGTACTTTCAAGTTATACAGCCTTTGGTTCCCAGCAGCACAAAAATGCGTCAAAACAAGCGGCCTTGGAGTCAATTACATTATTGAAGAACAATGGAATCCTGCCTTTGAAAACAAACTCCAAGTTTTTAGTTGCTGGTCCATGTGCAGACAACCTGGTTTACCTCAACGGTGCCTGGTCACATACCTGGCAAGGCATGGATACTTCCTTTAATACAAAGGGATGCAAAACCATTGTTCAAGCGCTTCAGGAAAAATATGGAGATCAATGTCTGTTTTCTAAGGGTCTAGAATTATTCAAAGAAAAGGAAATTGAACAATCACGTTTTGTTTCCCTTGAAGACTACATCAAAAAGCTTGATGAGGTGGAAACAGTGGTTTTATGTTTAGGCGAGGTTCCTGCGACAGAAAAACCTGGCGACATTCGCAGTTTGCACCTAGATTCCAAACAGCTTGAATTGGCAAAAATGGCCTATGCTAAGCATAAAAATGTGATCATCGTATTGGTGGAGGGACGGCCTCGCATCATTCGAGACATTGTTGATCCTGCCGGAGCGATTGTTCAATGCTATTTACCCGGCGACTATGGGGCGGAAGCGTTAGTAGAGTTATTGTCCGGTGAAACAAACTTTAGTGGGAAGCTTCCTTATACTTATCCAAAATATGACGGGGTCATTGAGTTTTATGACCGCTCTCGGAGTGTGGATCGTTCCAATGTTGGGGACTTTGCTGCTTTTAATCCGGAATGGCCGTTTGGCTTTGGGTTGCATTATGGTGAGGTAAGCTATGAGCATTTAAAAAGCAATGAGGTGTTGGGTGAGAATTCACCATGGGAAATTACCGTTGATGTGATCAATCAAAGCAATCGCGAAATAGATGAGGTAGTTCAACTGTATGTTGGAGATGAATTCGCGAGTATGGTACCTGCTGGAGAACAATTAAAACGCTTTCAAAAAGTAAAAATCCCCGCAGGACAAACCAAGGAAGTGCGTTTTGTGCTGACCAAGGAAGACTTAATGTTTGTGAATGAAGCGGGTGAGTGGGTATTTGAACCTGGAAAATTCAATTTCAGCATAGGAACAAAGAAGGGATCCGTAGTTTTTAAGTAGGATATTAAGTGGTTGATTTTGAAATAATTTGAATTATTTTAGGCTTATTGTAAAAATTACTATATTTACCCCACGCAACCCTTAAATTATTTTAATGTTATGAAAAAATTATTACTATTTCTTTTACTTCCAATGGCTTTCAACGCGCAAGTTGTTGGTACATGGAAACTTGCAAACCAAGCAGCTGCTATGGGCGTTGGTCCTTCTCAAGGTAGCATGCAATGGTGGTCAAATAGCGTTGGAGACTTAACGACTCGAGCGTGTATGTTTGACGACTCTATTACGTTTAATGCGAATGGTACGATGATGCATTATATGAATGGTCAAACATGGTTAGAAGGATGGCAAGGTATGACACCAGATGCATGTGGAACGCCAGTTGCACCACACAACGGTTCTAATCCTGCTACCTATGCCTATAACGGAACAACCAACACGCTTTCTGTATATGGATTAGGTGCGCACATGGGCTTAGCCAAAGTGATTAACGGGTCAGAAATTGCTTCGCCTGCCAATGCAGCGGATACAATCACTTACTTAACTGGATTGAGTAATGGTGGAAACACACTTACCTTAGATATCAATGTTGGTGCAAACTGGTGGAGATTCATCTATAACCGTACACAATTAATCCCAGTAGCTAATTACAACGTAACTTTCCGTGTAGATATGGCACAATACGGTGGTAATACAGCGAATGGTGTATTTGTTAATGGTTCATTCAACGGATGGTGTGGTACATGTAATCCAATGACAAATACAACCGGTTCAATTTGGGAAGTTACTTTACCATTGGCGCCAAGTGCTATTGAATACAAGTTTACTGTTGACGGTTGGAACGATCAAGAGAACTTTACAGGAACAGAAGCATGTATAGATCCAATCAATGATGGATTCTACAACCGTTACCATGTGGTAGCAGGAGACATTACTTTAGCTCCTGTATGTTTCAACAGCTGCGATATTTGTACAAACGATATTACGTTCCGTGTGAACATGAATGATTATGTGAATGGTGGTGGTTCTACTGCACTAGGTGTTTTCTTAAACGGGACATTCAACGGATGGTGTGGATCTTGTACGCCAATGACAGATGCGAATATGGATGGTGTTTGGGAAGTAACTGCTCCAATTGCAGCAGGGAACATCGAGTACAAATTTACCGTAGATGGCTGGAATGTTTCTGAGCAATTTGTTGGTGGTGAAACTTGTACAATTACAAACGGCGGATTCACTAACCGTGCAGGAACTGTTACTACAGATTCTACATTAGCTGTGGTTTGCTGGCAAAGTTGTGTAGATTGTCCAGCAGGAATTGATGAATTAAACGAGAACGGAATCGTTATCGCTCCAAACCCTGCGACGACTGCGTTGAATGTTACTGCTAAATCAGAAATTCAAACGGTTACTATCTTGGATCTTAATGGTCGCTTAGTTCAATCTGTAACTGTTAATGGAGTTGCGGCTTCACTTAACGTATCAGGAATGAACCACGGACTATACTTAGTATCTGTCACTACAAACAAAGGTGTATACACGAAGCGAGTAATCGTTGAGTAATTAACCCATAAGTTATAAGAATTTAAAAGGGGCTTCGGCCCCTTTTTTCATTTCCTTTCATACCTTTGCACCATGGATTTTGATACCGAATTACGTTTTCAAAAGTTGATTACCTGCCTGAAACCAACCTTTGAAATGGATTTGGATTTAACCGCATTAATTTATCTTATTGGCTTAAATGAAGCCGGGTTCGGTTTTAGAGTTTATTCAAAACAAGAAAAAATGGACCTCATGCATGTGGCCATTTGCACCTTGCTTGCTCCGGGCGGTTATTATGAATTCTCTCATCGGGATGAGCAGAACTGGCCCCATTTCACCTTGGTTCAATCCTTACCAACACTGAATGAAAAGGAGCAAAAGCACGTCTTAAAAGAAGCGATAATCGATTATTTTATTGAAAAGGAATACGTAACATCTGAGATGCTAATTACCTCGGTTTAGGTCCAATGTATTTTATGATGGGATTGGTTCCTGTAAAGCAGGTTCGATTTATCACCACATGGAGTGTGTCTATGTTTCCATTGCTCGCAATATTTTCCTCACTGCAAAGCGCTCCTATGCTAACATAATCCAAGGAACAACGAGATAACCACTCTTCGGGCGTTACATACGCATATACGGGTTGTTCGTTTGGGCTATTTGATGTAGGAAGTGGGTATGCGGACTTTAGTTCTTCCAAGGAAAATGTTTTATCGATGTCCATAATGGTGATTTCCTTCCTAGTATTTAATCGGCCTTTCCATAATCCGAACTCATCCGTACGGATCGTCTTGATTTTATTCCCTTCAGTGACCCTAAAATAATGATTAGAAAACCCCTCATTCTTTCCATTGATTTCGGTTGAATCTGGTAACTTTCCTCCACAGTAAGGCCAATGGTTAGTTACCTGTATCGTAATGGTGGATTTGCAAGAAACCATAAGGAATAAAAAACTACATAAATACAGGATGCCTTTCATAGAACCTTTGGATATAATTTATTTTCCAACCAATAAGCTTGCCATTCGTCGTGCCTCTAAATCTATAGCAATATAATCTTCTAATGAGGGTTTTGAAACATGCGTTACCGTATTCATTACATGTTCATTTATACGAGCGATATCTAAAAATGCAATGCGTTCGTCTAGAAATGCTTGAACCGCAATCTCATTTGCTGCATTCAATGCACAAGGCACGGTACCATCACGATCCATGGCCTGATAGGCTAAATCTAAATTTTTAAAGGTTATCCGGTCAGGTGTTTCGAAGGTTAGGTTCGGATAGTCCATAAAATTGAATCGAGGGTAATTCGTTTTCAATCGATAAGGAAACGTAAGGGCGTATTGAATGGGTAATTTCATATCCGGCAAGCCCATTTGGGCTTTCATGCTCCCGTCTTCAAATTGAACCAACGAATGCACGATGCTTTGCGGATGAACAACTACGTCGATTTGTTCTGCCGTTAAGTTAAATAACCACTTCGCTTCAATAACCTCTAGGCCTTTATTCATCATCGTAGCAGAGTCGATGGTGATTTTCGCCCCCATACTCCAATTTGGATGTTTTAATGCTTGTGCTTTGGTTACTTGCGCCAGTTGTTCCGTGGAATATCCTCTAAACGGACCACCCGAAGCCGTTAAATAGATTTTCTCAATGGGATTCATGAATTCTCCAGGTAGGCATTGGAAAATAGCTGAATGTTCAGAATCTACGGGATAGATATTTACGCCATACGATTTGGCCATGGCCGTAATTAATTGCCCGGCGACCACTAAGGTTTCTTTATTGGCGAGTGCTATATCTTTTTTTGCTTCAATCGCTGCAATGGTAGGTTTAAGACCTGCGTAGCCCACTAAGGCGGTTAATACCACATCTACATCGGTGGATTGAACCACCTGACACAAGGCATCAGCGCCACAATATACATGAATGTCTTCGTTCCAAAGCGCTTCTTTTACCTTGTTATACTGGGTTTCATCTCCAATGACCACCATGTTGGGATTAAACTTGAGTGCCTGTTCAATTAACAAATCTGCATTGTTCCCGGCAGTTATCACTTGTAAATCAAATAATTCCGGATAGGATTCTATCACTTCAAGGGCTTGGGTCCCGATGGATCCGGTAGACCCTAAAATGGCCACGCCACGTTTTTTATGTTTTTGCTTGTCGTTTTCTTGTTCCATAACTGATGTTACCAAAGACATTAATTGGCTTCCCTAATGTATTGTGTTTTTATTTTTGTTTAATCCCAAAGGCTTTAAATGAGTTACCTCCACCAAGTCCATAATAGCCTCCACTCAACTCGAAATGGTTTTTATCTGTAAAATTACCACTCACCTGATAATGAAAATCATGGCTTTTATAATGTAATTTCCCATTGGTTTCTATGAGATAAGATGTTTCTCCATTCTCACTAATAAAGTCAATATAATATCTTTCATCCGACCGTTTTACTTCAATTGAATAAAAGGAGGTATCGATGAGCGGTGCTTGCCCCATCATCCAACTTGTATTGTAGGAGGTCACTTGGTAAGTTCCAAGGTATTTTAATCGGTAATCCATAAGTGGTTTGTTGCAACCAGTCATACAAACAACACCAAGAGTAAAAAATAGAAAATACTTCATGTTTAATGCGCTTCAAGCCAATTCGCAGCAATTTCCATCTCCACTTCCATCGGTACAACCAAATGTACGGCTTTTTCCATGGCTTCTTTCACTAAAGTTTTCATTTCCTCTTGTTCTGTCACATGCACATCAAACAGCAGTTCATCGTGCACCTGTAAAATCATTTTAGATTTCAAGTCTTTTGTAGCCAAGGCCTTATCAACCGCGATCATTGCCATTTTAATAATATCAGCGGCAGAACCTTGGATCGGCGCATTGATCGCATTTCGCTCGGCATATCCCCGCACCATCGCATTGGCTGAATGAATATCTGGTAAGTAGCGACGGCGTTTCATAATGGTTTCTACATAACTGTGTTCTCGCGCAAAGGCAATTACATGGTCCATGTATGATTTAATGGTCCCAAACTGCTCAAAGTAGGCATCAATGATTCCCTTCGCTTCAGTTCTGGAGATTCCAAGATTTTGAGCCAATCCAAAAGCCGATTGTCCGTAAATAATACCAAAGTTAACTGCTTTCGCGGCGCTACGCTGCTCCCTTGTAACCGCTTCAATCGGAACCTTATAAACGGTTGCTGCCGTGGCGGCATGTATGTCTTGTCCTTCTTTGAATGCTTTGATCATTGACGGGTCTTCACTGAGTGCTGCAATAATGCGCAATTCAATTTGCGAGTAGTCAACAGACATGATCTTAAATTCCTCGTTACGAGGTACAAAGGCGCGTCTGATTTCTCTTCCCTTGGCCGTACGAATTGGAATATTTTGAAGGTTGGGGTTATTTGAGCTTAAACGTCCCGTAGCCGTTACGGTTTGCATGAAGCTCGTGTGAATTCTTCCGTCGCTGGGACTGCATAATTCCGGCAGTGGGTCAACGTAGGTGCTTTTTAATTTTCTGAGCTGACGATATTCAAGAATTTTAGAAACTATCGGGTGATCTTGTTCGTGTTTTTGCAATACATCCTCTGATGTGGCATATTGTCCCGTCTTGGTTTTTTTTGCCTTAGCAGATATTTTTAAGTGGTCAAACAACACTTCGCCAAGCTGTTTGGGTGAATCCGGATTAAAGGGAACACCAGCCATTTCTATAATCTCTTCGTGCAATTTACCTAAGGTTTCTTCTAATTCGATTGAATAAGCTTTTAATGCGTGAACATCAATGGCAATGCCTTCTTCCTCCATGCTTCCAAGTACTCGAACCAAGGGCATTTCCATGTCATAGAACAAATGCTTTAGATGCGGTTTTTCAACCTCAGGGGCTAAAATTTCTTTGAGTTGTAAGGTGATGTCTGCATCTTCACACGCATATTGATATATATCCTCGGCGCTCAGGTCACCCATGTTACCCTGTCCCTTACCTTTTTTTCCAATTAAGGATTCAATGGAAATGGGTTTGTATCCTAAATATACCTCTGCCATAAAATCCATTCCTTGCTTGGCCTCTGGATTAATTAGGTATTGTGCAATCATGGTGTCAAACAGGGCGCCTTTGAATTCTACGCCATATCGATGCAACACTTGGATGTCATATTTTACATTGTGCCCAATTTTTTCAATCGCTGTATGTTCGAAGAGGGGTTTGAACTCAGCAACAATGGCTTTGGCCTCATCATAATTTAGCGGCGTAGGAACATAAAAAGCTTCTTTTGCTTTGTATGAAAATGAAAAGCCAACAAGGTCTGCACGCAGGGAGTCAATGCCAGTAGTTTCCGTATCAAAACAAATACTGGATTGTTCTAGTAATAATTCAAGTAATTCTGCGCGTTCTTGAGGAGTCTGGATTAAGTGATAAGAAGGTTTTTCACTTTCCAAGGTTTTATATTCAGTCGCATCTTCGTTTCCAATCGGCTGAGTTAATTCTGCCGCATCAAAGAGCCCCAATTGCTCGGTGTTAACCGCCCGGTTTGGTGTTAAGGGAGTGGATGTAATTACTAATTCTTCTCCAAGGATTTTTTTAAGTAAGTTTCTAAATTCTAAGGCCGTAAATAAGGTGCGAATAGCATCCGCATTCGGTTCACAAATTTCTAAATGTTCTTCATCAAAGGGAACGGTCAAATCGATTAAAATAGTCGCTAACATTTTTGAAACGCGACCTTGGTCTGCGAATTGAATTACATTTTCCTGTTGTTTCCCTTTTAATTCATGGGCATGCTCAATCAAGTTTTCAACGCTTCCATATTTTTCAATGAGTAGCTTCGCTGTTTTTTCCCCAATCCCAGGTATGCCCGGAATGTTGTCCGATGCATCCCCCCATAACCCTAGAATATCAATCACTTGAAGGGGATGTTCCACCTCAAATTTTTCGCACACCTCTTTTACCCCAAGAATTTCCGGGGGATTTCCTCCACGGCCAGGTTTGTATATGAACGATGTTTCGCTCACTAACTGCCCATAATCCTTGTCTGGAGTCATCATATACGTAGTATACCCGCGCTGTTCAGCAAGCTTTGCCATAGAACCGATGACATCATCCGCTTCATGCCCTGCAATTTCAATCATTGGTACATTGAATGCACGAACGATATCTTTTATGGGTTCTATCATAGAGCGAATATCTTCCGGCATTTCTTCGCGATGCGCCTTATAGGCTTCGAATTCTATTTGTCGGTGTTCGCTTCCTCCCGGAGGGTCAAAAACTACAGCGAGATGCGATGGTTTTTCTGTTTTAATTACATCAATTAACACGTTGGTGAATCCGAACGCTGCACTCGTGTTTTGTCCTTTTGAGTTAACCCTCGGGTTTTTAGCAAATGCAAAATAGGCCCGATAGATTAATGCATACGCATCAAGAAGGAATAATTTCTTTGGGGTGTCTTTAGATAGCAAAACTTATACGTTACTGAGTTCAACAAAATGCTTGTAGAAATATGGAATTGTTTTTATCCCCATTCGATAATTGAATAGCCCAAAGTGCTCATTGGGTGAATGAATCGCATCACTATCAAGCCCAAAGCCCATTAAGATTGTTTTCAACCCTAATTCTTGCTCAAACATCGCTATAATAGGAATACTTCCCCCGCTGCGAACAGGAATCGCTTCCTTGCCAAACGTTTCTTTGTATGCCAAAGCCGCCGCCCGATACCCAATGGAATCCAAGGGAGTCACAGCGGCTTGTCCACCGTGATGAGGGGTAACCTTTACGGTAACACCGGTTGGAGCGATACGTTCAAAATGGGTTTGAAATAAGTTCGTTATTTCCTCAGGATCTTGATTAGGCACCAAACGCATAGAAATCTTTGCAAAGGCCTGTGAGGCAATCACCGTTTTTGCACCTTCTCCAATATACCCTCCCCAAATACCATTTACATCTAATGTTGGACGAATAGAACCTCTTTCTGGCGTTGTATATCCTTTTTCACCATAGGTGTCCGGAAGATTCAGCGCTTTTTTGTAGGCTTCTTCCGAAAACGGAGCCTGTGCCATGGCATCTCGGTCGGCTCTTGAAATCTCCACTACGCTGTCGTAAAATCCGTCAACTGTAATTTTTCCGTTTTCATCATGCAGCGAAGCAATCATCTCACACAAGGCATTGATTGGGTTTTTAACACAGCCACCATATAATCCCGAGTGTAAATCTCTGTTTGGCCCGGTAACTTCAACCTCTACGTAACTTAATCCACGGAGACCGGTGGTAACCGAAGGCACATCGTTCGCAATCATTCCGGTATCCGATACAAGAATCACATCCGCTTTTAGTTTATCCTTATTTTCTTTAACAAAGTATCCTAAATGCTCACTTCCAATTTCTTCCTCCCCTTCAATCATGAATTTAACATTGCACGGAAGTTCACCGCTTGAAAGCATCGCCTCCACGGCTTTTACGTGCATGTAAAATTGTCCCTTATCGTCGCATGCACCGCGCGCAAAAATTGCGCCTTCTGGGTGAATTTCCGTTGTTTTAATTACGGGTTCAAATGCTGGATTGTGCCATAATTCAATGGGGTCTGCCGGTTGAACATCGTAATGACCATAAACCAAAACGGTCGGCAAAGCAGGGTTTATTATTTTTTCGCCATAGACGATCGGATGACCTTTGGTGGGAATTACCTCTACAGCGTCCAATCCAATTTTTTTTAATTGCGCTGCAACTTCGTTGGCACAGGCTAAAACACTTGTTGAAAAGGCAGGGTCTGCTGAGATTGATGGGATGCGCAGTAAGGCCATTAGTTCATCTGTAAATCGCCCTAAATGTTGGTCAATATAAGAAGTTGTTTTTGTCATATCGCGTATTAAAAATAGTACAACGAAGATACAACTTTCGGAGGGTTTCCTATCAAATTACCCGTCCCAATCAACTGGTTCATGTAAAACTTATCAATATTTCATACCTTTAACCACGTTAAACACACATGAAGGTAGTTGTAATTGGTGCTGGACTTTTTGGCTGTTGCTCGGCTATAGAATTAGCGAGAGCAGGCTTTCACGTAGTATTGCTTGATCGAGAAGATGATATTATGCAAAAAGCATCGCGGGTCAACCATAACCGCATCCATTTGGGATACCATTATCTGCGAAGTGTTGAAACCGCCGAACAAAGTATTGAAGGGCTACTTTCTTTTTTGTTTAATTATGGTAAGGCGGTAGAAAATCAATTCCCGAATTATTACGCGATTGCTAAAGAGGGGAGTAAAACCACGCCCGAAGAGTTTCTCGCATTTTGTAATAAGGTTGGGATTGGGTATGATTTCGAGTATCCAACAGACACCTTTTTGAACCGAAACGCATTGTCTGCAAGTTTTAAAGTCCCAGAGCCCGTGTTTGATTACGAGATTTTAAAGCAAGAGGTTGGAAAGAGTCTTGTAAATTCCGGGGTTGACATTCGCTTGAATCAAGAAGTTCAGGGGATAACTAAAAAACCTGGAGGAGAATACGAATTAATTGTCAATCAGCGGGTAGAACATTTCGATGTGGTAATTAATTCTACCTATTCAGATTTCAATGAAATCAATCACGCGCTAGGGGTTCCGTTAAAGCCACTTTTATTTGAAAAGGTACTCATCCCTGAATTTGAGTTTAAACACAATC
Source organism: Cryomorphaceae bacterium (assembly GCA_027485365.1). Taxonomy (GTDB): domain Bacteria; phylum Bacteroidota; class Bacteroidia; order Flavobacteriales_D; family Crocinitomicaceae; genus UBA952. The sequence goes on from JAIXRD010000136.1 coordinate 12,237, forward strand.
CTTTTGGATTGACTATTATGGATGGTCCATTCTGCTCGGTAATGCCGAAAGGGAAACAAACGGATAAGTTTTTATTGTATCACGTTACCCACTCTGTAGAACAAGGAGTTCTTTCCGAATTACACCCGAATTTTAATCCAGATAATCCGTCACAAGAGGCGCTGATATACGACGAGGCAGCACACTACATGCCCTTTTTAGCAGAGGTTAAGCGTACGAATCAAT
>JAIXRD010000332.1 GCA_027485365.1 Cryomorphaceae bacterium
CTGATTGCTGAAGTAGGTTGTATTTCCTGACTGGGTAGCCGTTCCTTGCGGCATACCGTACTGATTTGAATAGTAGGTTGTTTGGGCGAGCGATGTGCTTGAGACAAAAGCCGCTATTAGTAATAAATTTTTCATGTTATTTATCTCCAATTTAAATTTAATCTTTCTGAGGCTATGGCAAAAATAGTTACGAAAGCATTCATCCATCATCCTTCTTCAATGTTTTAGAAATTCTCTTGGCTGACCTCGGATAACCCGTTAGTATTATTGGCCTATTGCTTGGGATTAAAGCTTCGAAAACTTCATTTTGTAGTCTAAGGCGTGTACTTAAGTCAACGTCCTTAAAATATGCAATACAGTGCCTTTGTTCGGCATGAATATCCAGATCTTCTTGGGTTAGGCAAAGGTAAACATCATTGCTACAGATTTCACAATATTTAATCTCAGCATCCTTGGTTGCAGTTAAGTCAAACCAGTTCATTGGGCATTCGAATTCGAATTCACAATTCAGAAATTGCTGATCTACAGGCTTTTGTTTGGTTATGCTGCCCATGTTAGCTCCTTAAAATTGTTCTGAATTGATAGCCAATTAGCATGATTCGTACTGTTCAAGAATTCCAACCAAACGATCTTGTCTTTTTTTAGGCAGCCCAAGCGATCGGCAGATGTCATTATTGATTTGCAATCTGGCGTCAATGGTGTCAGCAAAAATTAGGGCGCCCGATTTGTGGGTGTATGAATCGCCGTGGCCTTGTACTAGCTCAAGCAGAGTTATTAGGCGTAAATCCAGTAAGTTAATTAGCCTAGCCTTATCTTCTTCACTTGGAATCTGCTGAAGGCCATCTAACGCTAATTTTTGATATTGCCCCTGACTTTCCATGATGTTGGTAGTGGAGAAAAACTCATCAAAAGCATCCCATGAAAATGCCTTAGCTTTATTGGTGTGGGTATTCATTAAATTGATCTTAATATGGTCAGATAATTTGTTTTATAAGATGAATATTGCGATGGTTTAGCATTTTTCGTAACTTGATCAGAGCCTTAGCTTCGATTTGCCGCACCCTTTCCTTAGTTAAATTCATCCTTTCACCAACATCTTTAAGGGTAAGCTCATCATTAGGTAAATTTTTACGGTTCACTTAAACTCCTTTTTACATTCCTATGCACAGCCCTGATGGGGTGTAGTGCTTTTTTGGGTGTTTTAAGCTGTTGGAAGACTACTGTGCGCTTATAAAAAGTAGCCCTATAACCAGCATACACACTTAAGGGGGATATTATGTAAAGCAAGCAAAAAAAGTCATAAGTATTGGCTAAATAGCTCCCTGCAGCTTCTGTATTTCAATGCGTCAATCGGACTAAATATCTGCTCTGGGGTCTTACCGCTGTTTTCAACTAAATCAAAGCAATCTCGCAGGCGTTTTCCTAAAATGGGGTGATTCCAATACGCGCTTGCCTGGTTTTTATCTTTTATCGCATAACGCACCGACATAAGGCTAGTTCCTAACCCCTTTAATTGGGGGAAGATGAACCACATCCAATGAGACTTTTTGGAAGCGCTTCGCAGCTCAGCTAAAACTTGGTCGTAAATTGGGTTTTGGGCTTCTAGAAAATGCTTAAATGGATCTATTTGCAAGGATGTGCTCCGGTCAGCTCACGCAATCTATCGTATGCAGCATCCAATCTATCGGAGCAGATATTTAGCTGTGCACGAGTGCAGTTAATTCCACCGTATTGGGGGTCGTTCAGCCAATCTGCAATGGTCATAATATCTATACTGGTATCTTTGATATCCATCATTATTTTTTCTAGAGGTGATTGATGCCTACTAGTGGCAGTCTTATGCATAGTTTAAATTCCCTTTATTTAACCAATATCGTTGATTTCTACTCCCTTTTTTCCAACTGCGCTTATGCTCAAAGCCATGTTTTCTCAGTATCTGGGCGACTTCCTGCAATGCGGGGAGGCTTCGGTATTTTCCGGTGAGTGAGGCCAGTCTGATGACTTCTATGGTCGTATACGGCCGTTTTAGTTGCTCTGGTGTCAAAGATTGAATCCACAGCACTATTTTTTCTTCCAGCGTGTGTACAAGCAAGGTATTAACTGAGGCTGCCTTGGTTCCAAGGTTCTCTGTAATGACCTCCTCTTTTAGACGCTGAATTTGCTTATACAGGGGCTCAATAATGAGTGGTGGCTGCATTAGTAAGTCTCCAAAATAAATTGATTTGCACAGAAAAAGCGTCCAAGCCAGTCAGTCCGCCATAGCGGATATATGTCGCTAGACATAGCAAATTCTTGGCGGGCTTTACCCCTGTGTATATATAGCTTCCAAGCCCGCTGATGAGGCTGATAATTTGGCGGACTATAGCTGTCTGGCTTAGAGCCATTTCCTGTGTCACCTTCAAGCCCGCCGAAGGATTTTGCGTTTATGGTTGGCGGCCTACATTTCGGCGGGCTAAGATGCTGCACGAAGAACCTCTTTTACCTGTTTTGGTAGGCCATTTACCTCTCTTTCCGCATCGGTAATTTGGTGTGTGGTCACCACTCCCTCTTCAATGGCGCGGTTCAGAGCGTTACGCAGATTGGCTTTACTTGCTTTGAATATTCCTTCCGTTCCAGCCAGAGCATCTAACTTATTTTTGGTGCAGTAAGGGTCTTTTTTAAGTCTTTCAAGTATCTTTTCCGTAATGCGTTCTTGTGCCGTTCTGATCGATGCCGCAATAGGGGGCGTTAGAACCACTGGAATGATGGTGGCGGTGTGATACTCCTGAATTGGTATTTTCTGCAGCCAAATGCCGCCCTCAGACGTTCCGTAACTATTTTTTGGAGCCTCCAGGCGCACATACTGCTTTCTGGTTGCTTCAAGCCCATATTTCTTAGCATCACTTTCTGGCATACAGATCATCCCAAGTAGTTGACGAAAGGCATTTTCAAAAGCAAGAGATCCTACTGCTAGCCCCTGCTCGATACTGCTAGCACTGATATTTGCCTTACTAATATGAGCTGCAAATACTACTGCCGCACCCGTGGCATCAACGATCTTGTTGGCCTCCCTGGAGATGGATGTAGCTGTTTCTGAATGATTAAGATCGCCCGTTGCAAAGCCCTGAAGGTGATCCAAAATGATTACCCCATCTTGAAGACCAAATTCTTTTGCCAACTCAATAATTTCTTCAGCAACGCCTGAGCTCTTGTATTCAGTAAATTTGTTGCTAACGAGGCGCTTATCTTGACCAAGTAAAGAGACAAACAGTAAGTTCTCTTGTGCCAGCTCTCGATCAGGGTTGCTCCAATCTTTGGTTATCGCACTAAATTTACGATTGAGCTCTTCCTGTGATTCTTCTACCGATAAGAAAATCACTTTACGTCTTTGTATTGGGGAGCCATTCCATGACTTGCCACTGGCTATATGAGCAGAGTGCGCCACGAGTAATGTGGTTTTGCCCCCAGAGCCTAATGCAACAATCCCAGTGATTGCTCTGAGGGGGTATAAGTAGAGGGCTTTATCAATTTGAGGCCCGGCAAATTTTCGAGCGGCCATTCCGCCCCGTATAAAGGTTGGTTTTTGTCCTAGTAGTTTGGATTGAGGTTTTGGATCTGTGATTGCTGGCTTGGGGGTAGCTACTTGAGTATTGCAGGCCGCTATTGCTGTGGTAATTGTTTGCCTTAGCCAAGTTGTTTGATTGCGTTTTTCGTCCCATTTTTGTCGATACAGCTTTGAGGTGCGCATAACCCGATCAATTTCATCTGCTGACAAACTCTTTTTTCCTAAGTAAGCCGCTAATGCAAAGTCTGCCCTTGATAGATCATTCTCATACAGACTTGTATCGCCGTTATATAGATTGCGGGGAGACTCATTGGTCAGGGCAATTGATGTAAAAAGCTCTGGTAACCGTTCTTTAAGCTCCAGTGATAGGTCTTTGCCGGTCAGAGCCCCTAACCGTTCTTCGAATTCATTATTGATATTTTCCTGAAGATGAATTTGCGATTGGCTAGGTAAAAAATTTAGAAATCGGTTAATTATTTCTTGATCCTGCTTTAATACCATACTCATTTTTGATCCCCATTTACTTTAATAATGTGGCCTGTGACGGTCAAGAAGCGAGCGTTTTGATATATTTCGAGCCCCTCATACTTTCTGCCTGCACCTGGTAGATTGCCCCTCATAAATAGTCTTAAACCTGTTTTGCTGGGGGATCTTTCACAGTAGTGACCATGCTTAACTGCCAGCTGCACCCAAGCCTTTATTTCGGGCTTTTGCTTAAACAGCTCTGGATAGTTATCAATATCAACGCCAATAATTCCATTATTGGTTAGCAGTACTCCCAATCCTGTGTATTTGCCAGTCTGATATCCCCTTTTTGCCTCGTCAAACGTACTAAATGTTTGAGGTTTGCTACTGGCAATATTGAATCCAGTTTTAGGGCATCTTGGTGCTTTATTAAATTTTCCTGGCTGCCCTGCCCGAGGTTCAGCAACCCATACTGCCCAGGGTTGTTTAATTAAATCTGATGGGATATTTTCAAATCTTGGGGCAAGCCAAGCTTGATTCCTATTCGTTGTGTTGTCTAAATGCATATGTCGTTCCTAAAAAATAAGTACGACTTACTATTTATATTGTTTTTTTGATGTTCGCTAGTGTTTTTTTTCTAAACAAGTGTATATGTATATTTAACTTGTTTTCCTATTAATATCAATGAGTTAGGCCTTTATATTTATTTCTTATAAAGAAAATAAATTATAGTTTTGTCACCCCAATTTTCTTGCAAGATCTTCTGCCTTCGGATGATAGTAGCGCTTCAGCATCGCCAGGCTTTTATGTCCTGATACTGCCGATAGCTCTATGAGGTTTGGCAGGTTCTCAGCAAGCCTTGTAATTGCCATATGCCTTAAGTCGTGAAAGTGAAAGTCCTCCACCTTAGCTATCCGACGCGCCTTGTCGAAAATGACAGATAGATTGGGCCCATTAATTGGGAATACTCGACCATCAAGACTTCTGGGTAACTCACGCAGTATTGTCAGCGCTTCACTCGATAACGGAACAGTTCTTGATGTGCCATTCTTTGTGAGCGGGATATAGGCGGTATGTCCATCAAAACTAATGTCGCTCCACCGTAAACCAAGGATTTCACCTCGCCTCATAGCGCTAGCTAAAGCAAATTTAACGACTGGTAGTACCCATATATTGCCGTTCTTAACCCTTGGTATACATGCCTTAAGTAATCGCTCTAGCTCATCATTACTTAGAGTTCTGCTTCTCCCTTGTGGACTTGCTGGTTTTTTAACGAGAGGTATCGGATTAACAATATTGATGCCCCATTCCCGCCTTGCGTGATTGATGATGCTAGAGAAGTAGCTAAGTTCACGTATTACTGCGCCATTCGATACATTCTTTAGTCGTTCGTCACGATATTCAGCTACCTTAATTGGGGTTATGGCAGTCATACGAAGCCTAGCTATGGGATGTCTTGCTAGCGCCCGGAGGCGATAGGTGTCTTCTTTCATGCTGCGGGTCTTGAGTGTGACCTCTTGCACGTAGCGCTCTATAACGTCTTTAAACAAGGTTCTTTCGGCTAGGGCTGCATTGGTGTAGCTGCCTTTATCGATGTCGGCTTCAATCTGCCTTGCCCATCGTTCCGCATCCTGCTTGGCTATAAAAGATTTTGTAATTGGTGCAAAGCCTTTTCGAATGATTCGGGCTTGCCACTTACCTTGACGATTGCGTATTGATGCCATTCTTCCTCTCCAGTTGGACAGGAATTGGACAGAATCGTTTTTGTACTATTTTGTAGGTGTAAAAATGGAGTGGTAAGTAAGTTATTGCTAACCTGCTTTTGACCACTCCACCTGATTCTTATCGCATCTAGTATTAGCTAGATGGTTTTAGCTAGTTAGTTATTCAACAGCCTTGACCATGTCTTCAATGACCTTCTTCGCATCACCGAAGACCATCATGGTTTTATCCATGTAGAAGAGTTCGTTATCTAAGCCAGCGTAACCAGCAGCCATCGAGC
>JAIXRD010000062.1 GCA_027485365.1 Cryomorphaceae bacterium
AACCTTATCCACATTATACAGTTCAAAATATATGGGCAAGGTATTTAACATGGTGCCATAATAGGCATTCAGTTTTGGGATAATAAGAAATCCATTTTTTTGAAACACACCCGTGCTTGTATCGGCTATCGCATAGTCAATGGCCTCCACTTGAGATATTGTTGGTGCTTTTGCTAGTTCTGTCACTTCTAGTAATTGACTACCCCTGATTTCAGAATTTTTCACATTCCAATCGGATAAGGTTAGGTTGATTTGATACAAGCCTTTGGCTAAGGGAATCCGACGCAGTTCAAAAAAATCTTCAACCGTACTGTCTTTGAAAACAGGAGAATTTAATAAGTATTCATCGGTAAAAAACATCTTATTTATGCTATCCTTAATTTCGATTTTTAAGTAAGTGGTTGCTTGTAAGCCATTATCCTTAGCAATGAATTTGGCGTGTTTCGCATCAAATTGAAAATGCAATTCTAGATAATTACCTATGGAAGGTTCATAAAACTGAACGGTATTGAAATAAACCTTGAATTTCGACCGTTGAGACCAGCCGTTGTTTACAAGGGCAAGGCATATGAATAGATAAAACGCTTTCATCTTCTAAATTTAAGCAATTTTAATCATCAAGCTGCATTCGTAGCTTCTGACTTAATTGCCGATTGTAAGTCTCCATTAAATACTTTAAGTAATTGTCGGTGGACTTTGAAATACAGCGGGTATAATTCTTAAGTCGATGCTCAATATGCTCTTGCAACAACTCCATACATCGGAATCCTTCAGTGAGCGTAGTAGCTTTCTTTACGATTGCTTCGAAGTGGTTATTCATTGAATTCTCAATGGCGAGCTTTCCTTTGATTCCAGCATCCAGGCATTCGTAATAATTCTCCTTTATATTAAAGGATGAAAGAATTTCTACATCAAAATACTTTTCCATTCCCTTAGAGAATTCGTATTCAATTTCAAATTCTAAATCTTCAAGTTCTGAAATTCGAGATTCCAGAAAGCGGTCCGGAAAACGAAAAGCATCTTGCCAATTAATGTGATCTTGCCAATACCCAAATCGTCTAACGTTATTCCCTAAGTCGATTACTTGAAAGTTTGTTTTTCCAGGAATACTTCGAGATCCCCTTCCAATCATCTGATGATACAAGGTCAGTGAGCGCGTGGCGCGATTGAGAATGATGGTCTGCACTGAAGGTTCATCAAAACCAGTGGTTAAAATTCCTACGGAAGTTAATATGGCATCTGGTGTTTCTTTAAACCATTTAAGAGTGTCCTTACGGTCTTTATCACTAAAGGTAGAATCCAGGTGTTTTACCTTATACTTATGTTTTTTGAATAGTTCGAATACATGGATAGAAGTTTCTATACCTGCATTGAAAATTAAGGTTTTTGTCCCATGAGCTACTTCTTCGTATGCAAAAAGTAGCTTTTCTTGCATGAAAAAATTACTGTAAACTACATCTGAGCTTGATATGGTAAAATCACCGTTATTGCCAATTTTTAACCCGTGAAGGTTTACATCATAGTTATAAGTTTCTGCATCCGCTAAGTACCCCATTTTAATCAATCCGGCAATACTTTCGCCTGTAATCAATTTATGGTAATGGTCTTTTAAGGGTAAGGTTTTATTACTACTTAGTGGCGTTGCCGTAACACCAAGGATGCTGCTATTTCCATAGTATTGAAAAATCTTCCTAAAAGAATTGTAATGCGCTTCATCAACGATTACTAATCCTACATTTTCAATAAAATCTTGGTTGTCTTGTAAGCGATTGTTTAAGGTTTCAACCATAGCAATATAACAATCACAGTCTAGCTGGTCTTCAATCGTTTTAACCTCTGAATTAATGATCTTGTTCTTAACACCAATGGCCAATAATTGATGAGAGGTTTGAACAGAAAGCTCAATTCGGTGGGTTAGAATTAATACACGCTTGCCCCATTCTTGTAAATATTGTTTGGCAATAGCCGAAAAAATCACTGTTTTCCCTCCACCTGTAGGCAGCTGATACAGCAAATTAAATGGATGTTCATTGGTTCTAAACTCGCCAAGTACCTGTTTAACAGTTTGTTCTTGAAAAGGGTAAAGTCGCTTGGCCTCGTAAAGGTCGGTATCAATCATGCAGGGGGTAAAAGCGCAAATTTACGTTCCTTTTTAGGAATTCCCATCACTTATTTATAATCTATTCCATTTCGCGACTAAAATTCCACAGGCAACAGCGGCATTTAAGGATTCTGCACCACCAATTCGTGGGATTGATATGCGATGGCTTAGGTAGGGTATAAGCTCTTCAGATATTCCTTTTCCTTCATTTCCAATAACTAAAACACCTTCAGGTTCCATGGCTATTTCTTGAATGGATGAGCCATCCATAACAGCGCCATAAATTGGCATGTTAATGTCTTTGAGCACTTCCTTAAGGTTGACGTATGAAACAGACACCCTGAAAATACTGCCCATTGTTGCTTGAATCGTTTTTGGATTATAACAATCCGCCGTTTGATTCGAAGCGATGATGCTTGTAATACCGAACCAATCCGCAATTCGAATGATTGTTCCAAGGTTACCTGGGTCTTGGATGTTATCTAAACAGATTACACGTTGTTTAATTATCGGGTTTGCATGATTAGGTATACGAAGTACTGCTAGAATATTTGTTGAATTTTTTAGCGTGGATACCCGTTGCATTTCATTGGGAGAACAGTGTTTAACCGAACAAGATGTCTTAAATGAAAGTTCTTTAATTACATCGGAACTAGCCACAATTAAAACGAGTTCGAAGCGCGCCTGTTGAATGGCTTCCTTAACCATTTTGTCTCCTTCGATAATAAAACATCCGGATTCCTTTCGGCCAGATTTGTCGTGCATCGAT
>JAIXRD010000227.1 GCA_027485365.1 Cryomorphaceae bacterium
CACTTCGTTTTTCCATTCGCTCACGCAAAACCAGTTCATATAATTGTGAGCGCAATAATTGCATAGCTTTTTCCTTATTGGCTAATTGGGACCTAGATTCTGAATTTTCTATAATGATTCCTGACGGAGCGTGCCGTAATCGAACTGCGGTTTCTACCTTATTTACATTTTGCCCACCAGCACCCCCAGAACGGAAAGTTTCCCAAGAAATATCTGCTGGGTTTATATGTATATCAATTTGATCATCCACGAGGGGATAAACATAAACAGAAACAAATGAGGTATGCCGTTTAGCATTGGAATCGAATGGTGAAATCCTAACTAAGCGATGCACCCCATTTTCTCCTTTTAAATATCCAAATGCAAATTCACCATCAAATTCAAGAGAAACTGTTTTAATTCCGGCTACATCACCTTCTTGATGATTCAGTTCCGTTACTTTATACCCTTGCTTTTGTGCCCACATAATGTACATACGCATGAGCATTGAAGCCCAATCACAACTTTCCGTGCCTCCTGCACCTGCAGTAATTTGTATAACAGCACTCAAAGAATCTTCTTCATTGGACAACATGTTTTTAAGCTCAAGCTCCTCAACCAGACCGCCCAACATTAGATACTGGTCTTCTACCTCAAGTGCAGTCGCCCCTCCCTCCTTCTCAAATTCAATTAACACTTGTAAATCATCATATCCCGATTGAATTTTCTTAAATCCCTCTACCCAATACTTTAATCCACGGATAATTTTCATCTGAGCTTCCGCTTTTTTGGGGTCATCCCAAAAGCTCGGGTCTTGTGTGCGCAACTCCTCTTCACTCAATTGTTGCGATTTTTCGGCAATTTTTAAGTAATTATAAATGGAAAGAATACGCTGCTCTAATTCTTTATTTTGTTCACCGGTCATGTTGCAAAAGTACAAAAGTTAAGTCCTAACCCGTTTGAATCATTTGAATATATTATTTTTGTAAAAAAAACAAACGCGATGATTATACCTGCGAATTTAAAGTACACCAAAGAACACGAGTGGATTGCTATTGATGGAGAAGTAGCGACCATTGGAATTACCGACTTTGCACAAAGCGAACTTGGAGATATCGTTTATGTTGAAATCGAAACGGTTGGCGAAAGCTTATCAAAAGATGAAGTTTTTGGATCGGTTGAAGCGGTTAAGACTGTTTCCGATTTATTCATGCCTGTTAGCGGTGAGATTCTAGAATTTAATGGTGAATTAGAAGCTAATCCAGAAGCGGTAAATAAAGACCCATACGGTTCAGGTTGGATGATTAAAGTTCAAGTTTCTGACATGAGCGAATTGGATGGCCTTATGGATGCTGCGGCATACCAAGACTTAGTTGGATAAAACAACTCTTTTAAACATAAAAAAAGCCCTGACGTTTTAGTCAGGGCTTTTTTGTTAGGCGTCTATCTTAGCATATTTCGCATTTCGCTCAATAAACTCTCGACGAGGAGGGACATCATCCCCCATCAACATAGAGAAAATCTGATCGCACTCTGCGGCATTTTCAATGGTAACTTGTCTCAGGGTACGAGACTCAGGATTCATTGTGGTTTCCCATAATTGTTCCGCATTCATCTCTCCAAGACCTTTGTAACGTTGCACATTTACTGAAGACTCGCTTCCTCCACCTTTCAGTTCTTGAATCAATCGATCACGCATGTCTTCATTCCAAGCATATTCAGATTTTGTTCCTTTTTTAACTTGATAAAGTGGTGGGGTAGCAATATAAATATACCCATGCTCAATCAACTCTTTCATATATCTAAAGAAGAAGGTCAAGATTAGGGTTTCAATGTGCGATCCATCCACGTCGGCATCACACATGATTATTATTTTATGGTAGCGAAGTTTCTCAAGATTTAAGGCTTTGGAATCATCTTCGGTACCAATTCGAACACCAAGAGCGGTATAAATATTCTTAATTTCTTCGTTTTCAAAGATTTTATACTGCATAGCCTTCTCTACGTTCAAGATTTTTCCTCGAAGCGGTAGAATCGCTTGAAAATGACGATCTCGTCCTTGTTTTGCGGTCCCCCCTGCGGAATCACCCTCAACAAAATAAATTTCGCACGCTGCAGGATCTTTTTCCGAGCAGTCTGCAAGTTTACCTGGCAAGCCACTTCCTGTTAATACATTCTTGCGCTGAACCATTTCTCTGGCTTTACGAGCGGCGTGACGAGCACGGGCAGCAAGTATTACCTTTTCAACAATCATTCGTGCTTCCGTTGGATGTTCTTCCAAGTAAGCACTTAACATTTCAGAAACGGCTTGAGAAACAGGTGCAGTTACCTCGCGGTTACCAAGTTTTGTTTTAGTCTGACCTTCAAACTGAGGTTCTGCAACTTTAACTGAAACAACCGCAGTTAATCCTTCACGAAAATCATCCCCATCAATTTCAATTTTTTCTTTAGCCAACATCCCACTGTCGGTTGCATATTTTTTCAAGGTATTTGTTAAACCTCGACGGAAACCAGAAAGGTGTGTACCTCCTTCATGTGTGTTAATGTTGTTCACATAAGCCTGAATATTCTCCGTATAGGACGTATTATAGGTTAAGGCAACTTCAACAGGAATACCTTCGCGTTCGCCTTCAAAATAAATTACATCTGCGATAAGCGCTTCACGATTTCTATCTAAATACGAGGCAAACTCACGCAATCCTCCTTCGGAATGAAAGCTCACTGAATGCATTTTGCCGTTCTCATCAATATTTCGACGATCCGATAAGGTTATGGTTATGCCCTTGTTTAGGAAGGCTAATTCGCGCATACGCGCTGCAAGCGTATCGTAATTGTATTCTGTGTAATCAAAAATCGAAGCATCCGGTTGAAACGTTACTTCAGTTCCCGTTTCTTTTGATTCTCCAACCACTTTTACATCATACAACGGTTTACCAATGTTATATTCTTGCTGGAAGATCTTGCCATCCCTTCGCACAGTCGCCATTAAATGGGTTGAGAGTGCGTTCACACACGAAACACCTACACCGTGAAGACCACCTGAAACTTTGTATGTGTCTTTATCGAACTTACCTCCAGCATGCAGTACGGTCATTACAACCTCCAAGGCAGACTTTTTCTCCTTGGTGTGCATTGCTGTAGGGATACCACGCCCATTATCGATTACGGTAACTGAATTGTTTTCATTGATAAAAACATCAATTTTATTGCAATATCCAGCAAGGGCCTCATCAATCGAATTATCAACTACCTCATACACTAAGTGATGTAACCCTTTCAGGCCCACATCCCCAATATACATCGCAGGTCTTTTTCTTACAGCTTCTAAGCCTTCTAATACTTGAATATTATCTGCTGAGTAATTATCTCTATTTTCCGCTTCACTCATACCTTCTTTTTTACTGTTTTTAACGATTTAAAAATACAGTACAAAAATACGTAAAAGCTAGGGTGAAAAAGGATTCGTAAATTGGCTAAACCCCTTAACTTTTCAACAAAATTTCAACGATTTACTTTGATTTAATCCAAGTTATGATTTCGGGATCGTTTGGAGGAGTTGTTGGTGAAATAACACGAACTAGAAATCCGTTTTCATCAATCAAATACTTTTGAAAATTCCATTTAACCTCATTGTCTTCAAGTCCATTATCAGACAAACTCGTAAGGAATTTATACACCGGATGCATGTCCTTTCCTTTAACAGAAATCTTAGACATCATCGGGAAGCTTACCCCATAATTTTTAGAACAAAAAGCAGCAATTTCGTCATCGGTTCCTGGCTCTTGGGCCATGAAATTATTTGCAGGAAAGCCGACAATAACAAAATTCGAATCTTTAAATTCACGATAAAGCGCTTCTAATTCTTTGTACTGAGGGGTAAGACCACATTTGGATGCGGTATTTACAACCATCATCTTCTTGCCTTTAAATTCGGACAAGTTTAAGCTGTCTCCATCGATGGAAATCACCGTGAATTCATGAATTGAATGTTTATTCATCCCTGTTGCGTTTTTAGTTGAATTATTGACGTTACGTTGGCCTGTGCTGCAAAAAGACAGTCCCAGCGCAATAAAAAGTAAACCGAGTATTTTCATAAAATTGATAACAAAGAATAACCAAATTAGTTTAATTGCGTTTAACATTTTATGAGGTTCTGTTTTATTCCAACACTTATTTTCATATCATTTCTTTCATTATTTCACGCTCAGAAAATAAGCGGGAATTGGATTGGTATCTTAACAAACCCTTCCATAGACTCCAACCAAGCCATTCCTGTATTACTGAGTCATCAAGTTGTAATGAACTTTTCAAACGGAACGTTTAGAATTGAAGATGCAGGGGCCATTCAACAATTTGAGGTGAGTGGTGCCATAAAAAACAAGAAGAACTTCAAATTAAGTTCAGGTAAAAACCCCACAATAAAAAACAAACAAAGTGTAGCATATCCCTTTGACTTTCAATTTATGCTTAATGATTCTAGCGGATACGTTGAATCGAAATTTAATGCACCGGGGAGTCCATACAACGGCTACCTCCTATTCCTTGAGCGAGATTTGAAAACTTACGAACTAAACAACCTTCCAATCCTTGAGTCAAGTGTAGCAAAATCCATGTTAAACAATATTCAAAATGCTATACCAGCAAAAGAAAGGCGGTATAAAGAATTACAACAATTCGAGTTTAATCCGGTATATTTCGGGTATAATGAATTTACGGTAGATAGCAGTTATACCGATTACTTAAAACGTATTTGCCGAATATTAAAAAGCCACAGTGATTTACGAATCAAAATAATCGGTAATACGGATGGAGATGGCAGTGAAGCGTACAATTTAGAATTATCCAAAAAGCGCAGCAATGAAATCAAGCTCATCTTAATTAAAAATGGGATACGTTCTGACCGAATGATCGAAGAGTACAACGGAGAATTACATCCCATCGATTCAAACGACACCAATGAGGGAAAGCGCAAAAATCGACGGGTAGATTTTCAGTTTATTTAAGTGCTGACAGCCTAGATTCAAGTAAGGCCAATTTCTGCAAAGCATCTGCCTCTTTTTGGCGCTCTACTGCAACCACTTGCTCCGGTGCACCTGCCATAAATCGTTCATTTGATAATTTTGCCTGAACTGAAGCTAGAAAACCTTTGGCATACTTAATCTCTTCCTGAATTTTATTGCGTTCACCCTCCACGTCAATCAACTCTCCAAAAGGAATGTAATACTCAATTCCTTTTACAATAAAGCAGTGAGCACCGTCAATTTTACCAGCTTGCCTTTTCAATTCAGACAAATTCCCCATCTTAATGAGCACTGCATCCAATGCATTCGATGTTTCAGATACCACGACTAATGAAAGTTTTACCTTTTGGGCAATGTTTTGTGTTTTACGGAAATTCCGAATGCCCGAAATTACTTCAAATGCCTCGGTCATGGATGTTAACACGTGCGCATCGGGCGCTTGAATCACGGGCCAATTTGACACAATAATATCGTCGCTTTCACCGCGTGTTGATAAGGCATGCCAAAGTTCCTCGGTAATAAATGGCATAAACGGGTGAAGCAATTGCATGAGTTTTTCAAAAAACTGGGTGGTGTGCTCCAAGGTTTTTGAGTCAATGGGCTGCTCATAACCTGGTTTAATCATTTCTAAATACCACGAGCAGAAATCATCCCAAATTAACTTATAGATTTCCATCAAGGCATCAGAAATCCTGAACTTATCAAAATGAGAATTAATGGCAATTAAACTCTCGTTCATTTTAGATTCGAACCACGTAATTGCTTGTTTTGAATGGACAGGTTGTTCAAAGGCTCTTACCTCCCAACCTGAAACCAAGCGATACGCATTCCAAATTTTATTTGCGAAATTCCGACCTTGCTCGCACTGCGACGTATCAAAAGGCAGGTCATTTCCTGCTGGAGAAGAAATGAGGATCCCCATGCGCACCCCATCCGCACCAAATTGATTAATCAAATCAATAGGATCAGGAGAATTACCCAAAGATTTGGACATTTTACGCCCTAATTTATCGCGAACGATTCCGGTGTAATAGACATTTTTAAAGGGGAGGTCTCCTAGATATTCATATCCTGCAATGATCATTCGAGCTACCCAAAAGAACATAATTTCAGGAGCGGTTACTAGATCATTCGTTGGATAATAATACGTGATTTCTGGATTATTTGGTTGAGTTATTCCGTTAAAGACAGAAATTGGCCACAACCAGCTCGAGAACCATGTATCTAATACATCTTCGTCTTGTTTGAGTTCGGAAACTTCTTTTTCAATCCCTTGTGATTTTAAGATTTGAATTGCTTCTATCGCAGTTTCTGCCACCACAAAATCATTGGTTCCTGGCCCAAAATACCACGCAGGAATTTGATGTCCCCACCACAATTGACGGGAAATACACCAATCCTTTACATTCTCCATCCAATGGCGGTAGGTATTTTTAAACTTATCTGGAAAAAACTTAATGTCATCATTCATTACATGAACCAGGGCCGGTTCAGCCAATTCTTTCATAGACAAGAACCACTGCAGCGACAATTTAGGTTCAATCACAGCATTTGTTCGTTCCGAAAAACCAACTTTGTTAATGTAATCTTCCGTTTTTACGAGGTATCCTTTTTCTTGAAGTTCAGTTGC
>JAIXRD010000270.1 GCA_027485365.1 Cryomorphaceae bacterium
TGCCTTTATTGGGCAGCTCAGTATTCCATTTTGTTTGGATAAGAAAATTGCACTTGAATGGAGTGATGCCGATGATGATTCTAGTGATTCAGAGGATTTTGAAGAGGAACTTGCCATAGAGAACTCCGTATTAAATTTAATCTATGAATTCAGGGTTATCAATGAAGATATTCATGGTTCAAGATGTTGGCATAATTCCAATGTGAATTATAAAGAGATTTTATTTTCGATAGACTATCCCCCAGAAATAAGCTAACCCTAGCTTTTTGTCTTATTTAATCATCGAATCTAATTAATTTCTTGTGAAAAATCTTTTTAAATCATGGAGAGCGGATCTCCCTTCGAGTATTGTCGTATTTTTTGTTGCACTCCCCTTATGTTTGGGGATTGGATTAGCTTCAACTTCGGTTGAAGGCTTTACTCCAATACCTATTTCTGGTCTAATTGCCGGAATCATCGGTGGAGTCGTTGTTGGTTTAATAAGTAATTCCCGACTTGGTGTTTCTGGGCCGGCTGCCGGCTTAATAACGGTAGTAATTTCTTCCATTTCTGCCTTGGGATCTTTCAATGCGTTTTTATTGGCCTTGATATTAGCTGGAATCTTACAAGTGATTTTCGCACTCCTTAGGGCTGGAATTATTGCAAATTATTTACCTACTGGGGTAATTAAAGGAATGCTCGCCGCTATTGGCATTACCTTAATCTTAAAAGAAATACCCCACCTCATTGGGTATGATAAAGATTATGTGGGCGATGAATCCTTTTTCCAACAAGATGGTCATAATACCTTAACAGAATTACTATATGCAGTAAAAGCACTAGACCCTGGAATTGCTATGATAGGCTTGGTTTCTCTGGGTTTAATTGTATTATTCGAACAACCAAAATTTAAGAAATTTACCGCCTTTAAATACATTCCATCCATGCTCTGGGTAATTATTATTGGAACATTAATCAATGTGGTATTAACTGCAACTGGGCATGATTTACACATTGCTAAAGAACATTTGGTGCAGATTCCTCAATTAACATCGTGGAAATCTATTGAAATGCAAATGCATTTTCCTGATTTTTCCTTTGTTTATAATCCTAAGGTTTATATCGTGGCATTAACAATAGCAGCCATTGCAAGTTTGGAAACGTTATTAAGTGTGGAAGCAATCGACCGCTTAGATCCCGAAAAGGCAATTACGAATCCAAACCGAGAGTTGATGGCTCAAGGAGTTGGAAATACCATCGCTGGCTTACTCGGTGGAATACCCGTTACACAAGTAATAGTTCGTTCAACTGCTAATTTAAATGGTGGAGCAAGATCTAAAATGTCGGCAGTCTATCACGGGCTTTGGTTGGTTGTGGCTATACTGTTTGTTGCCCCAGTATTAAATTTAATTCCCTTGGCAACCCTTGCGGCTATTTTAATTTCTGTGGGTTATAAGCTGACTAATTTTAAATTGATTAAAGCTCAATTTGCCAAAGGATGGGATCAATTTATCCCGTTTATAGCCACCATCGTAGCCATTTTATTTACAGATTTACTAAAAGGGATTGGAATTGGATTAGTTATCGCAATTTTCTACATTATTAAGCGTAATTTTAAAGGTAATCACGAAGTAATCACTACGGAAAATGGTCTGGAAATCGTACTTGGTGAAAACGTTAATTTTCTTAATATTGCAAGTATTAAGAATACCTTAATGAACATTCCTAATGGCACACATTTGATAATAAATTCTACGCGAAGTAAATCGCTGGATTATGATATTCAGGAACTGTTAATTGATTTTATTTCAGTCACCTCCAAAACAAAAAACATTACGGTGCTTTATCAAGGGAAGCATTTAATTTAAACGATTTAACTATGGAAACTTATTATAATAGCCTTTTAGAAAACAACAAAAAATGGGTCGCTGATAAATTAAAGGAAGACCCGGATTTTTTTAATAAACTTGCTCATGGACAGAAACCTCCGGTCTTGTGGATTGGTTGTTCGGATTCTCGAGTGCCTGCTAATGAGATTATTGGAGCCCCTCCCGGAGAGGTTTTTGTTCATAGAAACATTGCCAACATGGTTGTGCACTCTGATATGAACCTTTTGTCTGTATTGGATTATGCCGTAAATGTGTTGGAAGTTAAGCACATTATTGTTTGTGGCCATTACGGTTGCGGTGGGGTTCAAACCGCTATGACCAATGCCCATGTTGGATTAATTGATAACTGGATTCGTCACATTAAAGATGTGTATCGTATGAATTATGAAGAATTGCATGTAATTCAAGAACCAAAGGCTCGCGTGGATAGATTTGTGGAGCTTAATGTTTTTGAACAAGTGTGTAATTTGGCGAAAACATCCATAGTACAAGGGGCGTGGGAACGCAGAGCAGACTTACATTTACATGGATGGGTGTATGATGTGGCAGATGGCCTAATTAAGGATTTAGACGTTACCCTTACTAATAATTCTACCCTTCAAAACGTGTATAAACTTGATATTTAGTGTGATATCTCCCCGATTTCATTCGGATCGTGTTTGTGTTTAAACAACACAGCAAATAAAATAGCCACTACCAAGGCATACGCTGCAAAGGAAAGCCAAATGGGCTCCCATTGTTGTATCATGATGGCCTTGGTAAGTGTTCCATCTGCTTTGATGGTATTTCCTTTAAGCAGTTCTTTTAACATGGGGTGTTCCATATTAACCTCGTAGTAGCTTGCGACTTCACTAACTTTTGTTAAGGGTTTTGTGAAAAATGCATCAATCATTCTACCGCTTATGGAACTACCCAAAATGGCTCCGAACCCATTGGTCATCATCATAAATAAACCCTGAGCGGATGAGCGCTTATCTTCGGATACTGATGAGTTGACAAAGAGCGAACCGGAGATATTGAAGAAGTCGAATGCCATCCCATATACAATGCAGGAAAGAAGAATCATCCATAAAAGATCACCCGGATTCCCGTAAGCGAATAAACCGAATCGTAAGACCCAAGCAATCATACTCATCAACATCACTTGCTTGATACCAAATCGACGTAAAAAGAAGGGTATTGCAAGGATAAATAAGGTTTCTGACACTTGCGAAATCGACATGATTACCGTTGAGTGCTTTACTGCAAATGTTTCCGCATATTTTGGAAACGCTTCAAACGTACTTAAATAGGTATCCCCATACATGTTGGTTAATTGAAGTGCACCTCCTAACATCAGAGAGAACAAGAAGAAGATAAACATCTTATAATTTAGCATCAATTTAAAGGCATCTAAGCCCAGGATTTGTATTAAATTTTTCCCCTCGTTTGACCCTCCCTTGGGTGCACATTTTGGAAGCATAAATGAAAAGATAGCCAAGCCAAACGATGCGATGGCGCTGATGTAAAATTGATTGGCTGAGGCACTATTTCCTGTTAGATCTGTTACCCACATCGCAATGATAAATCCAACCGTTCCAAATACGCGAATGGGAGGAAAGGTCTTCATGGGATCCAGGTTGAATTGTCCAAGAATGCTAAACGAAACAGCATTCGATATCGCGATGGTAGGCATGTAGAAAATCATCGCAATTAAGGTAATCCAAAAAAACATGCTAGGGTCTTGCACCATGGGAAGACTCGCGACTGCGATACCACTCAATAAATGTAGGATACCAAGTAAACGCTCTGCATTGATCCATTTATCCGCAACAATACCCATAAGGCTGGGCATAAAAATTGAAGAAATGCCCATGGTAGTGAAAATAGCACCGAATTCAGTGAAGGACCATTTCATGGTGATGGTGCAATATTTTCCTACGGTAATTAACCATGCACCCCAAACAAAATATTGGAGAAAACTAAGGACAGTTAATTGGAGTTTAATTGAATTGTTATGTGAAGGTAAGCCAAGTGTATCCATGGCTTGAAGATACTATTTTTTTCGCTTATTGATTTCGTCGCGAATTTTTGACGCTAATTCGTAATCTTCATTTTCTAATGCTTCTACTAATTGTTGTTCCAGTTCATCCACACTCACTTCTTCCAAAGGTTCATCCAATTCAGTTTCATGCACTTGATTTTTTATTTCATCATCTTCCGTTGAGCTTGAATAGCCCTCACTGATGTTGTTTACCTCATTAATAACCTGTTTGGTCGTGTAAATGGGCACTTTAAACCGAACTGCAATGGCAACGGCATCTGACGACCGCGAATCAATATCTGCAGGAATACCATCTTCACCAACCAAGGTTATTTTAGCAATAAACAAACCTTCACGGAACTGATGAATGATAACTTCCTGAACGCTAACATTAAATGCACTAAAAATGGGTTTAAATAAATCATGTGTCATGGGACGGTTTGGAACCATATTTTCCAGTTCAACAGCAATGGCTTGGGCTTCAAAACTACCAATCACAATGGGCATGTGGCGATTTCCATGGATTTCTTTTAGGTGCAGCACATAGGAGCCAGAATGCGTTTGGCTATATTCAATCCCTGTGATTTCTAACTCAACTTTCTCCATGATTTTACGCTAATTAATTAGCCGCTTGGAATTTTTTGATAGCTTCCGTAAGTTTTGGAATAACCTCGAATGCATCTCCAACCACTCCATAATCCGCTGCTTTAAAAAATGGTGCTTCTGCATCGGTATTTACCACCACAATTACCTTTGAACCATTCACTCCTGCTAAATGCTGGATAGCACCTGAAATACCAACTGCAATGTAGAGGTTGGGACGAATAGCAACTCCAGTTTGTCCAACATGTTCGTGGTGTGGCCTCCAACCAATATCAGCTACGGGTCGCGAGCACGCGGTTGCCGCTCCAAGGGTACTTGCTAAGGACTCAATCATCCCCCAATGTTCTGGGCCTTTTAGTCCGCGACCCGCAGAAACAACGAGTTCCGCCTCAGGCAATGGAATGGCACCTTCCGGTTTTTTAACAGAAAGCACTCGAACCGTAGAGGCTCCCATATCTTCTGTGATTTCATTTACCGGACAAGGACTACCTAGCTCTTCCGGAGCAATACTGTTTGGTAGCAATGAAATGATGCGTTGTGTTGAGTGCGCTTTTACAAATCCGAACGCTTTTCCAGAAAATACATTCACTTTGACCGATCCATCGGCCTCAGGAAGTGAAACTGCTCCCGCAATTAAACCCGCTTTTAAACGCACGGAAAGACGAGGAGCGATGGCTTTTCCATTGAAATCATTGCTGAATATGATGTTATCAGCTCCTGCTGCATGTAAAGCAATCCATGCCGCAATTTGTTGATCATCATTACCCGTAATTCCACGATTAACCACAACCTCATTTGCGCCATAGGACCCAAGCTTAGCCAATAAATCAGCCGATATACTACCCGTTGCTAAAACGGTAACAGTACCACCTAATTTTTTGGCATAAGTAACTACTTCAAAAGCCGCTTTTCCTAAGTGGCTATTCCCATTGATGTATACTAAATTTTTCATGGTTTAAATAACTTTTGCTTCGTTATGCAACAAGGATACAAGTTCATCCATGTTGTTTGGATCGATAAGTTTAACACTAGATTTTGCTTGAGGACTAGCGAACGTAACATAGCTCGTCAACGCTTCTGTAACTGTTGGTGCCAATACTTGTAAAGGTTTTGTGCGCGCCGCCATGATTCCACGCATGTTTGGAATTCGCTGTTCAGCCATGCCTTTCGCACAGGAAACAACTACTGGGAGCGAAACTTCAACTACTTCTACACCCCCGGTGATTTCACGTTCAAGGGTAAGCACAGCGCCATTCACATCCAATTTGGAAGCAATAGAAATGTAAGGGGTGTTAA
>JAIXRD010000003.1 GCA_027485365.1 Cryomorphaceae bacterium
AATTTCAAGATACCTCAAGGATGCAATGGTTGAATATGATTCCACTAATCGAGGAATCGATTTCAAAAAACCACAAAAATCTCATTGTTGGAGATGCTAAGCAGTCGATTTACCGTTTTAACAATGGCCTTGCTGAGCAATTTGTCGCATTACCGAGCATCTACAATCCAGAAAAGAATCCGAAGGTAGCCAGGCAATCCGAATATTTCCTTCAAATGGGCATTCTAGAAGAGTTAGCGGATAATCACCGGTCTGGAAAATCGATTGTTGAATTCAACAATAAACTGTTTGAAGCAAGCCGCTCTTTGATCCCTATTGAAGCGAAGGATTTCTATAAATCAGTGCATCAAAATGCAATAAAGACCTTCGAAGGCTATGTAGAAATAAAAAGTATGGAGGCTAAAAACTCCAGCATCGAGATTTTTCCGGAAATCATTCTAATAATCGAACGATGCATGGCGGATGGATTTAAGCCCGGAGATATTTGTATTCTAAGTGAAAAGAACGACCAAGGGAATAAAATCGCACAGTATTTAACTGAAAATAAATACAAGGTCGTTTCAGCTGACTCTTTACTGATCCATTCCGATGCAAGAATAAGACTCATTGTATCTTATTTAAAGATTCGCAATAAAACATCAAATGACAAGGAATTCATGAAGTTCGCTGATTTATATCTGCGATTTACAAACGATGACCCGGAATTGGCATACTTGGCCTTATTTGATGTAAACCCTAATGGACGGCGTGAATTTAATGTACTAAGATTTATTACCACGTATTTTCATCAAGAAGAATCGTTTTTTATCAATTATACCAACTTATACGACCTGATTCAAAAGTTTTATGACCTCATGGGTTGGCAAGAAACTCAAGATGTGTACCTGCATCATTTTGCGGATCTAAGCTTTAACTTTCAAATTGGACGTAAAGTAGACTTGAACAGCTTTATTGAATATTATGAGAAGAACCAACATAAGTTGGCGATACAATTCCCTAAAACCAACGATGCGGTTCAAATCATGACCATTCACAAATCAAAAGGCTTGCAATTTCCGGTGGTAATTCTTCCCAATGTGAATTTTAACATTAGCGATACGATGTCCTATTATTTGATTCCAGGAGCAGACCAAGTGTATTATCGAAAACTAAGTAAAAACAGTCCCCTCAGTGAAATTCGAGCATTTTCCGAAAAAGAATCAAATCAATTCTTTATGGACAAACTGAATTTATTGTATGTTGCCATGACTAGGCCTGTGCATCGGCTGTATGTTTTCAATTTATTTGAAAGCAATAAAATGGGTAAACCCCTGCATGACTTATTGGTTGGTTGTTATCCTGAACATCTCACCGACGGTGTGTTGTCTCTTTCTTTGGGCCAAGAGGAAGCGGCAACAGGGCAGGTGGCAACTGATACCTTTTACCATCCGATGGAATTCGGTGATCGTTTGTGGTATCCTGAATTGGTGGTAAGGCAAGGCTTTGACAGTGACCAAACCTTACTTGGAAAAGCGTTCCATAGCATTATGGCAACGTGTGTAACCTTGGATGAGGTCCCTGAACACATAAAAGTACTTGAAGATCAATCCGAGGTTTTGCCTGACTCAAGTGAACGTATTCTTCACATGGCGGAACGTGTTTTTAAAGACGCTACCTATGCTACATGGATTAAAAATGCGACCAACATTCAGAATGAAGCGTGGATTATGGCACCAGATGGTAGCTTGGTGCGACCAGATAAAATAATTGTGTTGGTGGATCGGGTTATTGTTATTGATTTTAAAACAGGACAAGCTCAACCCAAACATCGCCAGCAGCTTGACGCATACAAATTAACCTTATCACAAATGTATAACCTTCCGATACAAGGTTATTTATACTATACTCAATCCGGAGAATGGGTGTCTTGTTGATGACTCAACGCAGCTTTTATAAAGGTATAAACTACAGGATGCGGCAAGTCCCTTGTAGAGGACACCTGCGGATAATAAGACGTTACTAAGAAAAAGAGGTGCGTTTTAATGCTCAAAGCTTCAGGGTCATCGAATTGATTAACCGCTTCAATTTCGATATTATTTGACACTAAATCCAGTACAAGATTTGGATATAAACTATAACGTACCGCGGACAATTCGTTGGTAGTAAAATGCTCATATAACTTTCTAAACCCTTTAGATTTTGGAACAATACTAATTGACTCAAAATAGGAGCCGGTAACTAGATTATCAGAAATCAACTTCTCGCCCGTTGCATTCATTCCTTGTTTGGTAATTAAGAACTCTAAAAACAACTTATATGCTTCGCCGGTCACTAAAACGGGTTTATTTAATTGCGTCAATCGCGAAAAAATACCTTGAAGAAAAAAGGGATTAAGGTAAGGTCCTGGTGCAATCCAAAACGCATCATAGGTGTCAAAAAATGCAACCTTATGCTGTGCTACTTCTTGAATTCTTATCCAGTAGTAACTCATTTCTAGATCTAAAAAAATCGAAGCGTGATCTAATGCAAGATTTGTTGCATGGTGTGCATTAAATGTAAAATTATAATCACCGATAATTGCTATTTTAAGCCGATCCATACAGTCAAAAAAAAATGCCGCGGTTGCGGCATTCAGTTAGCGTTTAAACCACCCGTGATACTTTCCATTTTGTATTGGGAGTGAGTCAACTAAATTGGTTTGTGGATTCAAGCTGTATACGTAACAAGAGAAATTACAGTCAAAAAACGAATAATCTCCTGAACCGTCAGATTGTTGCTTAATGTTTGTAAACGTAACCGTTTGTGGAACCGGGTTATTTTCTTTTGATAACCAAACTCGGGATGTGTTATCTGTGTAAGTAACTTCAAAACCAGCAATTGCAGCGTTAGAATATGAAGGAGCTGTTGTGGATGCATCCATATTAAAATCATTGAACATCGTTAAACTTGGCTCTGAATTCGCTGCTAAATCCCAATTTAAAGCACCTAATTTGATTCGTATGCTTACCGGATTCGCTGAAGAAGTCATTTCAAACATGTATACTCTTCGCGAAGGCAATGGAGAGGGCTGAACAAAAGTTTCTGAGGAAGTATATCCCAAATAACTATTCACATTTTGTGTAAACTCTACTTGTGTACCACTTACATATCCTGTAAAGTTAGCATCCAAATTAACGGTGTTGATTGGTGGTGGTACCACTTCATGCTCAATGCATGAGCTAACTCCGATTAATAAACCAAGTAAGGCTAGTGAAATTGAAAAAATTCTCATTGTGTAAATTTTGGTATCAAATGTAACGATAAACGAGAAAAAAAACAAAAAGATGCTTTATCATTTAAAAAAAGTAGCTCCGACGGGAATCGAACCCATATTTAGCGTTTAGGAAACGCTCGTTCTATCCATTGAACTACGGAGCCAATAAACAATACTCCATTGAATGCTGACGATTAATGTCAGCACCAATTAAATCTTTACTATTAGTTTAATCTCCTTAGTATGAAGTCGATTTACAACGATGAAATAACTGCCTTTCGCTAACTGGCGTGTATCAATAATGGATGAATTTGTTGGAGACACCACCACGTTTCCGCTTAAATCTACGACCGAAACGAAATCACCTTCGACCAAACCTTGCAAGGTGAATGATTCACTGAAAGGATTCGGAACTACAGTGAAAGAAGCTTGCTCATTGGTGGAAATACCAGCACATTGTTGTACTATAATTGTTAGCGTATCTTCACCCACACATCCGTTTGGATCTGTAATTGAAGCGGTAACGACAAAGCTACCAACGCCCGCAACTGTTGGATCAAATACCCCATTACTCATGCCAGTTCCTGTAAGTTGAGCATTCGCAGGATTAACGATAAAATCTACTACACCATCCGTTAAACAAACTACGTTGTCAGTAGCACTAAGCGATACCGAAGGAGTTGTCAAAACAACAATTGTATCCGTATAGGAAGCCGATCCAGCCGCATTCGATGCGGTAAGAGAAACAATGTACGTTCCGGCATTAACATAGACATGTGTTGGATTTTCTACCGATGCATTTGAACCATCACCAAAATCCCATGCCCAAGTTGTTGGATTGTTGGAAGAGGCATCTGTAAATGCTGCGGTTTCACCCGTGCATATAGCGTTTGCTGAAGTACTAAATGAAGCAACTGGTACAACTGGTGGTGTATTTAAATTGTAGAGAATTTCGAAATCGTCGAAATAATAGCCATCCGCTACGGTTCCGCCATCTGAACCCAGTTTAAACCTGAATTTAACGACTTGACCTAGATAATCACTCAAGTTAATTTCTTCCAATACCCATGCGCTTTGCACGCCTTCGTATACCGGTTGATTATTGGGTTGAGCACTTCCGTTAGCACTGGTTCCTGTAACCGTATAATTACCACATTGCGGAATCCAGGTGGTACCATTGTCTGTTGACACAAGAAATTGCACGTAATCATAATCCGCTTCAAGATTCCACTTGGCATAAAACCGCACCATCGCACTGGAAGCATTGGTTAAATCCACCGTTGGTACATAGGTATATGTTTTATTGGCATTGTTTGCATAATTACCTGTAGGAGAATCGGTAAACGAGCGCGTTGGAGAAACAAAGGTAGAGGTAGTCGTACTCCAATTACCCGTCCAATTGGCTGTAGATGTCGCGTTTTCAAGCACTTGAGATGTCAGGGCCCCAAAGGTTTTATAAATGGTATCTCTTTTTATCCAGAGGCCATTATTAGTTTCCAACACATAAATTATTTGATCACCAAATTGAATGTTTGGATTTAACGAATAACTGATGGCTCCCGTTGACGTTTGTAGCTGCGCAAGTGTGTAAGTGACAGAAACCCCAACATTCACGATGTTCTGAATTGGTGAAATAGACACCGTAACAGGCCCTGATTCTCTACCAAAGCGTTTTATGCTATGATTAAAGTTTCCATTGATATTTGCAATCATATTTGGATCTGTGTCACTAGTAACGGCATAAATACGAGCCAAATGGGCTAACACTAAATTAGGGAATAGCATTTCAGCACTGGTAGGTATAATTTGGTTGGATGGTTGCCAAAATGCGGTACCCACCTCTGGAGTATGCGCAAACACGGTATCTTTTTGTCCCACACCAATATCCACTTTGTACATGTAGTCATCTGAATCTCCCGATGCAGGATACAAAGCGCTACTTTTCTTGGCCGTGTATCCATTATACTGTACTTGATGATTTCCTTCATCTTGAAACCAATTGTGATGCGGGGCAAACTCTGCCGTGGTAGTTCCAATCGGAAAGAGAATTTCTTCGGCATAGGTATGCGCATTAAATGCGGTTATAAAATCATTGTTTTGCACCAACCAACGCATGGCCTGTGTTTCAGGTTCAGAAAAGGCAGAGGGCCCACAATAGGTGTCGTTGTTAGTATTGTTGCTCGTACCGGTAGTTCCCCATCCATAGGAATAATTACGATTGAGGTCTACTCCATATACCCCACCGCCATTGTTACGACGGTTTTTACGCCACATGCCCCCACCGTTTGGATTGGTGGTTTCATTGTATACATACCCATCAGGATTAATACAAGGAACAAAATATAGCTGTAAATTATTTACCAGGTAAGTTACCTCATCATTAGTCCCGTAATTCTCTAATAAATACCACATGTAAAAAATAGTTTCCATTAAAGCCATCGGTTCACGGGCATGATGAATTGCCGTATAAAGTACTTTAGGCTCCCCCTCATCCACCGTTGGATTATCTGAAATTCTCACGTAGTACAAGGGTCTGTTTTGATGCGTTAAAAAATTGGAAATTGGGGCTTTGACCGTAATTAACGACGGATAAGTGGCAGCCATTTCATCTAATTCAGCCAACATTTCATTGTATTTTAAATACCCTCCCATGGTACCCAGGTTGAAATGACTTGGCGTTACTGGATTAATATAAGGATTCGTACCCGTGGCACCCGCACCCGCACAGCTTGCATTGTGATTGCTTGTACTGGTTGCTGGTTCCGCTAAAATTTGCTCGTAATGCGAAACAACATCAGGAATTAAAATTTCAATATTGAAATTATTCGCTTGCATGATTTCAATCTCTGCATGGGAAAAATCAGAAATAAAATATAATCCTTCTTTATGAACCCCGTGATCAATGGTAACCCCCTGATTGGAAAGAAATTGTAAGCCTTGTTCGTCTGCATTAATTTTAACCCGAGAATAGGTGCCCAAGGGTTGCGAGAATCCATTACTGTATATTGCGAATAAGGCGAATAGTAGTCCTAAGAACTGTTTCATTTGGAAAATTTAGTGGTAAAAATACAATTTATCCCGATTATTAAAAAGTCTTAAAAGCAACCATAAAAGAGCCTTTGGAGTATTATAATTTAATCGCGCTTGCTTAATTTAGCCACAATGAAATTTTTAGTACTTCTTGGTATTCATTGTTTTGTATTTACTTTCCTAGGGCAAGCCATTTGGATGACTCCAAATAAGGGGCAATGGGTGGATACCATTGATTTTACAATGCCTGTAAATCAAGGGCGGATTCATGTGGGGCAAGAAGGCATGAACTTTTACATGTATGAACTCCCATCTCATGAAGAGCAGCAAACGAATCCAACACTAAAAACACATTCGATTCATCAACGATTCCTTGGCGTTAAAAATCATGACCTTCATTATTCAGGGAAGCAATCCGCTCATTATTCAAATTATTTTATCGGTTCGGATCAATCCAAATGGGTAAGTGAAATTCACGATGTAAATCAAGCCAAATACACATCATTTTACGAAGGGATAGACCTGTTTTATTCCACGCAAAGCGATCAACTTGAATATGGTTTTAAACTTCAAGCAGATGCCAATCCCGCAGATATTCAATTCGTAATTGAAGGGGCAACCCACGTTTCAATAAATAAAAAGAATGAACTGGTAATTGAACACCGCTTTGGCGAAATCATTGAAAGTGCACCTAAAGCGTGGACCTTTTTGAACGGAGTCAAAAAACCAATAGCCATTTCATTTAAGCTCGATGGGAATGTATGCGGTTTTGATATAGCTACCCTAAATTCTTCCTATGATTCCTTGCTAATAGATCCTAGCCTTACCTTTTCATCTTTTTCGGGTTCAAGCACGGATAATTGGGGATTTACAGCCACCCCGGATGCTGCAGGTAATCTATATGGAGCAGGCATTGTATTCGGATACGGCTATCCAACCACACCCGGAGCGTATGACATTACGTATAACAACGGAGCAGGAGTAATGCCTTTTGATATCGGAATCACAAAATTTAACCCTTCGGGCACAAACCTACTCTACTCCATCTATTTTGGCGGGGCAGGAAATGAAACTCCGCACAGCATCGTTAGTGGTCCAACCGGTGAACTCTACGTATATGGTGTAACATGTTCCTCAAATTTCCCAACGACCCCAGGAGCATATGACGCTACGTACAATGGAGGTCCATCCGTAACAGAAAACTCACTAACCTTTGACGGTAGTGATATTTTTATTTCAAGGTTTAGTACCAACGGCGCCAATTTAATCGCCTCCACCTACCTCGGAGGAAGTAACTCGGATGGGTTAAATCTTAATAACTTACACTATAACTATGGGGATCAATTCCGTGGGGAAATAATACTTGACGCAAGCAGCAATGTTTACATCTCTAGCACAACCGCATCCAATAATTTTCCAACCACTGGTGGCGCATTTTCCACTGTACTTAACGGACTGCAAGATGCTGTGGTTTGTAAACTCCCTAATACCCTTAACGCCTTGCTTTGGAGTTCTTATTTTGGGGGAATCGGAGAAGACTGCGGTAACTCTATCGAAATCAGTCCAAACGGAAGTGTTTATTTAGCGGGTGGATCTACTTCTCCAAACTTTCCTGGCGTATCGTCTGGGAATGACCTATCGAACAACGGTGGGCTATCCGACGGCTATGTGGCACGATTCAATCCTGGAAATGGAAGTGTGGTTTCTGCTACGTTTATGGGCGCCAATGAATACGACCAAACCTATTTCGTGCGCTGTGACCCCTCAAATCAAGTCTATGTTTATGGACAAACTGAATCGAACTGGCAAATATCTCCGGGCTGCATTGGCACACCGAATTCAGGACAATTTCTTCGAAAATACGATACCGGATTAGGAGCAATACAATGGTCTACGGTATTTGGTTCGGGATCTGGGCACGTTGAAATTTCACCAACTGCTTTTCTAGTTTCAGATTGTTATGAAATTTATGTTTCCGGTTGGGGAGGCCAATTGAATGCCAACAGCGCAGTTTCTCAAGCAGTTTATTCTACAACAAATGGGTTTGTTATAACCCCTAACGCATTTCAAAGCACCACCAACGGCTCCAATTTCTATTTGGCTGTGTTTGCTCCTGATGCTTCCCTATTAAATTATGGCACGTATATGGGCGGTCTAACCAGCAGCTCAAACCATGTGGATGGTGGAACAAGTCGTTTTGATAAAAAAGGGCGGATTTATCATGCAGTTTGCGGCGCGTGTGGTGGCAATAATTTTGGATTCACCTCTACCCCTGGAAGTTGGTCGCCCCAAAACCCAAGTCCTAATTGTAATATGGCAGTATTTAAGTTTGATTTAAGTACGCTGGATGCGGTATTAGCTCAACCTTCTCCGCTTATTTGCATCCCACAACCCGTAGTGTTCAACAACAACAGTGTAAACGGTAACACATATTCTTGGGATTTTGGAGACAACTCCACTTCAACTCAATATCAGCCAAGCCATCAATACAATGCTGCTGGCGTATATACCGTCACCTTAATTGTATCCGATTCTGCCAATTGTTATGAACCGGATACCGCTATTATTCAAGTGAATATTGGTGATTTTCAAGGAGGCGTAACGATTCCTTCCCAAGCGGTATGCCCGGGAGCTCCATTTCAACTGGATGCATTTGGAGGATCTACCTACGCGTGGACTCCGGCCAATGTATTAAGCAATCCATCCATTCCAAATCCTTTGGCGACTATTTCTTCCAATACCATATTCACGGTAATTATAAGTGACAGTTGCGGTTCAGATACACTGCAAGTACCACTGAATGTGGTCCCCTTGAACCTCAGCCTATCCAATGATACTTCCATTTGTATTGGCGGGCAAGTTCCCTTATCGGCAAGTGGCGCAGGTACCATTGCATGGACACCTAATCAGTTCTTAAACAACAACAGTGGACCAAATGTGCTCGCCACTCCTGATTCTAGCATTACCTATATTGCAACCCTAACCACGCCCGAAGGATGTTCAATTACTGACAGTATTCGCGTGAATGTTTATTATGACCCACCAAGTTCGAATCTGCCGGATACCTTAATTTTATGCCTAGGCACTTCAACATCCATTACCGCAGCAGGAGCAAGTACCTATTTATGGTCCCCCAACCAAAATATATCCGCAGTAAATCAAGCAACAGTGACCCTCTGGCCAAGCCAAGAAATGTACTATTTCTGTGAGTTCACCAATGCCTGTGGGACGGTCACAGACAGTGTCTATATTGATATTCTTACGGCATCGATAACCGCCGGAAACGATACTATTATTTGTCCGAAAGAAACGGCAAATTTATGGGCTACTGGTGGTTTATATTATCAATGGTCTCCGGCATATGCCATTATTGAACAAACTGGGAATCAAGTTTGGGTAAGTCCAAACACCTCAACGAATTTTCAAGTAGTGGGAACGGATATCAACGGCTGCAAGGATACAGCCTATGTGGAAGTCGTGTTACACCCGCTACCTACGATTACCATCTCTCCTGAGATTCAGGCATTTTACGGTGACTTAGTTGAACTAAATGCCATTGGTAATAGCCCTGGAACCTACGTATGGAGTCCGCCTGAATTTTTATCGTGTATTAATTGTCCTGACCCCATTGCAAATCCAGATATGGACTACACCTACTTTGTGACGTTCACTGATTTGAACGGATGCATTGAAGATGCTATGGTATCCATTAGTTATGAAGCCGTAATCTATGTTCCAAATACCTTTATTCCGGATGGAAATGGCAGAAACGACTTCTTTGGTGTGTACGGCGGCAACATCAAAACCATGGAAATGCTCATTTTTAATCGGTGGGGTGAGTTAATTAAAACCTTGAGCAGCCTATCCGATCAGTGGGATGGCACCTATGATGGACAGCGTTGTCCGGATGGTGTGTACACTTGGAAATTGACGTATACAGACAAGCAAGAACGTAAATACGGACTTTAAGGGCATGTAGTACTCATACGATAACCGCGGGAATTATTACCTTTGTGGTATGCATGTGCAGGTACACTCATTCACGTTCAATGGATTTCAGGAAAATACGGTGGTGCTCTCGGATGAGCAAGGACATGCCGTGATCATTGACCCGGGATGTTACGAAGCCCATGAGCGGCAGGAACTGCTGCATTATATTGACACATCGAATCTACGGGTAGAGGGATTATTGAATACACATTGTCATATTGACCACGTCTTAGGAAATCAGTTTATATCAGAAACCTACCAAGTTTCATTGGGGATTCACTCCTTAGATTTAGACACCTTGAATCGTGTAGCCGACTATGCGCATGTATACGGATTTGAAGGATACATGCCCTCACCTGCTCCAAGTTACTGGTTAGAACATAAGCAAAAAATTCAGTTTGGATCCATCGAACTCACCGTGTTGTTTACTCCTGGACATGCGCAAGGCCATGTGGTGTTCTACATAGAAAAAGAAGGCATTGTAATCAACGGCGATGTGCTATTTAAAGGGAGTTTTGGTAGAACAGACCTTCCCGGTGGCGATATGGAAACCTTAAAGCGAAGCATACATGAGGTTATGTTTCAACTGCCGAATGATACACGGGTATATTGTGGTCATGGTCCAACAACAACGATTGGCGTAGAAAAGGAAACCAATTATATTCTTCAATTTTAATGGTAATCGCAATTAATTGCCGCCACTTAACACCCAAAAAACTCGAAGGATTTGGAACCTATACCTATGAGCTTGTAACTCGTTGGATTAAAGAACATAAAGAGGTAAACTTCGTACTGATTTTTGATCGCGAACCCGCGGTTATAATCCCGGAATTACCCAATGTAAAAAAGGTAGTTATTGGTCCACCGACTAGACACCCGCTATTGTATTGGATCTGGTTTGAATGGTCGATACCAAGGATATTAAAACGTTACAAGGCTACCCTCTTCTTTTCGCCTGACGGGTACAATTCGTTACGAAGTAACATACCAAGTGTCATTACCGTGCATGATTTAAACTTTGAGCACAACCCAGCGGACCTACCGAAAGTTATTGGCTGGTACCTCCGAAAATTCGTTCCGAAATTTGTAGAAAAAGCAACTCGAGTGCTCTCAGTATCAGCATATTCTAAGCAAGACATCACAAAATGCTACAGGTGTCCGAGCGAAAAAATTTCTACGGTTTACAACGGTGCAAATGAAATATATCAGCCCTTATCGGAGGACGTAAAAATCACCACAAGGAAACGAATTAGCAACAATCGCCCCTATTTTTTATTTGTTGGGTCGTTGCATCCTCGGAAAAATGTACAGCGCTTAATTACCGCCTATCAAGGTATAAGCAATCCATCGGTTGATCTGGTGATTGTTGGAAGTGCCATGTGGCGAGATCATCAAATTTCAGTTGACCCAACCTGTGCGGATCGGATTCATTTTCTAGGCTATTTGGCGCAAAAAGAACTTGCAGAGGTAATGGGTTCCGCTTTAGCCTTAACCTACGTTCCGTATTTTGAAGGGTTCGGGATTCCCTTGGTAGAAGCCATGCGATGTGGTATTCCAATCTTGGCAGCAAACACCACCTGTTTACCAGAAATCGCTGGAAATGCTGCAATTTATTGCGACCCTTTTAATATTGAAGAGATTCAAAATGGCTTAGAACAGTTAATTGAAAACGATACCCTTCAGATACAATTGAGTGAAAACAGCATAAAGAGAGCCAATGAATTCAGTTGGGATCAAGCCGCAAAGCAATCATGGGAAGTGATTTATACTACCGCAAACACTTAAAATAATCAAAAGGCTCTAGGCAAACTTGGCATTGATAATGCGCCTTGCATGCTGT
>JAIXRD010000033.1 GCA_027485365.1 Cryomorphaceae bacterium
AGGACTCCAACGGAGTCCTATAGTTTACAGTACAATCGTCCCCCAATAAGCGACTCCATAGGAGTCGAATGTTTTTTCGTGGGTATTTTAATAA
Organism: Cryomorphaceae bacterium; assembly: GCA_027485365.1. GTDB lineage: Bacteria > Bacteroidota > Bacteroidia > Flavobacteriales_D > Crocinitomicaceae > UBA952. The sequence continues at coordinate 95 of JAIXRD010000033.1, forward strand.
ATTCAAATGTTAACTGGATTAAGAGAATGCTCGTATTCCGTGTAATGGATTCAATCTAAGGCTTGTTTTTTACAACTTAACGATTTGTTTTTGAAGACTGAAATCTAAACTTGTAATATGGATAGAATACAATCCATGGGTCAAATCCTTTAAATCAATGCTATTTAATCCATTTTCTAATTTGGTTTCAAAAACCTTGGAGCCTAATACATTGTATACCTTTATTTCCGCATTTTCCTGGTAACTCCATTGAATCGATAACTTGTCAACAACTGGATTTGGATATACTTTTATGGGAGAATCCAAAAACCCTAATGGACATTCCGAGTCCAAGGCATATTCCTTTATTATAAAAGAATAATAATCAGGAACACTCAGCTTAATCCATCCCAAATAGTTCACTTGATTAATTCGCTTACGAAAACCAATATAATGATCCCCAGAAATCCAAGAATCCAAGGAATGATAAATGATAAGACTCGGAAAATTACCGTAATTATAATAAACAATATTTGTCGGTGCTTGTTGACTGCAATTTTCTACTGAAATTGTGTCATCCAACTCAAATTTTTTGACCATTGAATAAATGGCAGGATTATATACTATCTGGCCGGATGGAGAAATTGAACCAATGGAATCTATAACATTGGTGTCTTTCACAAAGTAACAGCTGTCTGATGCAACCATCGCTATGCTACGAGATCCACCCCATCCATTCGCGTCCCAGGTAGTGGTAAATGTTAAGTCTGTGACACTGTTATTATCGATATCCATTTTATAGCTTTTGGAGGAAATGCTAAAAGTATTACAAGATACTAGGGTGTCTTCTATATCATAGACATTCATGTAAACCATAGATGGATTTATTACGATGTTTTCAATTTGGGAGAGATGTATGAAGGAAATCCAAACAAAAAGGGACAATAATTTGGTTTTTTTCAGCAAGTCAGACATCTAGGTTATTTTGTTATTTTCATTCTAAGATAGTCATTTGTTTTTGTAATGGTTTAAAATAACGGCATCTATTTACCAAATTGGGCTCAATCCAAGCATAAAGTCCACCTTGTTGTGCATTTAATTAAATTCGGTCACTCCAAATAAGAAGTTAGCTTCATTTTTTATGAGACCCTAATGGAATCCGTTGGTTCACTTGTATTTGAATACAAATATGCTACTCATCGCAGTTGAAGATTAAATATGGAATCTGCTAATCGAATCTTGGTGGTGCTTTGTTCGACTCCTATGGAGTCGCGCGGCATAGGTATTGGATATTTATGTATAACTTAGGACTCCAACGGAGTCCATTTGACCAGCATGCTCTGCGGCTTCATCCTGTTGATTGCGTGATACAGTATAAAAAGTAAAAAATATAATACTAAGTAGAATGCATTTTAGATTGCCTTACAATTTGTTTTTTCTTAAATAGGTAAGTTCAGTTCCAAAACCAAATTGAATTATCGGTGTTGCTTTTAAGCTTTCTCCCAAAACAAACCCAGAAGTTTTATAACCAATTCGAGCACTCAAATACATAGGGCTTGAAGTGAATTTTTTTTCAATTAAAACATCAGCCATAAAACCATTTCCTCCTATTTCTTGAAACGGTTGGTTACTAGATTTAGAATTGCCAAAATACATAGTAGGTTGTGAAAATACTTCGAAATGTGGAGATATTATAAAATCATTCTTATCTAAAAGATTTGACATTTTTATTCCCAAGCCGTAGTAATTTCTGCCATATGCTTCTCCATATCTAAATTGCAAATGCATTTTATGATGTGGAAGCACCAAAGGTGTGCGAAGGTTGTATTCTAGCCCAAAAGGAGCTAAAACCAAAGAAAAAGCAGGCATAAATCTCACTTTTCCTATTCTTAATAATGGAAGTTTCATGAAACGTTCCCCTCTAGTAATAAAATTACCTATTGAGAATAAACTAAAATAAAGATTCGGGTCAGAAAACGCTGTAATGTAATTTGCTATTTGAAAATCTCTTGATTTTATCTTGAATTTTTCATCAATATCTTTTACAATGCTGTCGTATATGAAATTCCCATTATTATATAGAGTCGGATTATAAAGTAAATTCAAATTAAACAAATAACTACCCATATCTCCTCCAAATCCATATTCATCACCTAATTGTATGTATCGAAAATTATCCAACGATGTTTCTAGGTAAGTAGTAGCATCAGAATAAGGTATTGAATTGTTTTTTACCCATTGTTCTTGACAATCAATACGATGCAAGTTTTCAGCCATTATACCAGATGCTGCGATATTTATACTTTGCGTTAAATGATAATTGTAATTTGAATTTTTATTGAAATAAACAGCCGCAACATTTAGTGTTTGGTGATTAGCTTTATCAAAATTAAGGAAAATAGGAATAATTGCTTTTGTATGGTTTCTCGTTAGGTATAAATATATTGGCTGATAATAGGCTGCAAGTACATAGTTTGAATTGTTTAAGCTTGCAACATGACCAATAACTTCATGGTTATAGAGCATCATATTAAATGCTATTTGCCTATCAAGAGCAGCGTATATGAGAAAACGACTCGTTGCTTTAAGAAACATTTGTTTCCCATCTCGTTGCCTCATCCAAGGTATCCTATCGTCGATTATGTAGTGAATGGATCGGTTAACGGATCTTAAATTTGTTGTGTAAGCAGCTGATGTGGTTGGAAGTCCCATTGAAAAATCCAAGTTAAACTTATGATTCGGAATTGAATTTATGGAATCTTGGCAAAAAGAGAACGCTTGCACAGTCAAGAGAAAAAGTGTAAGTATTGCTATTCGTGTCTTCATGTTTGGAATAAAAGGTTTCGGGCTTGTGGTTCGCCCCGAATCTTTTAATAATTTAGTTTCTA
>JAIXRD010000137.1 GCA_027485365.1 Cryomorphaceae bacterium
CAATTTCTAAGCCTTTACCTTGATGCGAAGATTTCTATTAAAGCGCTGCAATAAAATTGGATAGATATTCAATAGTGTATTGAAAAAAAGGGCGAAATAAAATTGAAGTATGTTTTGTTGAAGAATGAAATAAGCAGTGAATATTATTCCAATAATTAACCCAATTATATGCGAGGTTTCAGAGCGTTTTGTTTCTTCTAAGAAAACCGCAATGTAGTCCTTCCTCCCTTTTAAATAAACGCGTTGATTTAATTTTCGAAACGGTGAATTAATCAAAAATCGCCTGAATAGCTCAACCCCTAATACGGTATAAAAAAACTCAGTTTCTATTGATTTCTTCAGGTAATAATTCGTTGGTAATCGATGAGCTGGAAATGCTTGAAAATAAAAAAACCCATAAGCCATGGATCCAAAAAACAGTAGAAAACTCAACCCAAAGTTTAAGATAATATTATCCGTTAATTGGTTCAAAGCAAATAGGCCATAACAAACAATCGTTAAGATACTCCACGTAAATACCACAAAGGTCTTCTTTCCAATACGCTCAATGAATTGTTTCATTTCCTTTCTGTTTTAAAAAGGTAATTGTATTTTGGAAGGCCTCATGCAAGGGTGTAACTTGATATCCAAGGTCATTGATTGCTTTAGAACAATCTACCTCCCAATGATACTTGCCCTTTGCCAACCATTGAGGAGTAATTTTTGCAACCCCGCTAACATATCGCGCTTTAAAAAGCTCAATCATAGCATACGCATTTTGAAGAAAAAACGGGGCATGAATCATTTTACGATGAATCGATGAACGCTCTGCAATTAAGTTAAAAAAGGTGTTATAGGTAATGTTATGTCCACCTAAAATATATGATTCACCACGTTTACCGTGGTGCATTGCCAATACATGACCACGAGCGACATCCTCAATATAGGCGTAATTTCCCACCTCCTTACCGTCGCCGGGAATCAAGCGCCACGAATGATTTAAATATTGATCAAATAATAAGGTGATGCTCGATACTTCAGCATTCAAGGTTGGACCATAAACACGAGAAGGAGAAACAATGACCACATCTAACTCCTCTGCTATTGAAAACTCTTTGGCCTTCAACTCACAAATGACCTTTGAACATTCATAATCATTAAAAAACCCGATTTCCCTTACTTTGTTTTCAGTTACTATTGAGGAAATCGAAGGGCCATACCCGCCTGCAGAACTGGTAATAACCACTCGTTTTATTCCGAGGTCTTTCGCCACACGAAGCACATTGAGGGTGCATCCAACATTAACTTCATAATAGCGCGAAGGATTCTTCTGCCAAACACTAGTTAAAGCCGCTAAATGAAAAACATGAGTACAGCCCGACATCGCCTGAATTAAGGCCTCTTCAGAATCAATATCCCCTTGAAACAACTTAATATTATCCTGATTGAAATAGGCCGCTTTATTTATGTCTCTCACTAATAAATGCAAGGTTTTTCCTTCTAAGGTTAGCAAATTAACCAAGTGATTTCCAATGGTGCTCGTTGCACCTGTTATAAATACTTTCATGATAATACGTTCGTTTGCTGCCAAGAATATATCTTATCTGTTAACCATGCAGATGCATCCAAAGTCAATGCATGACCGGCATAATCGTGCAAGGCAATATCCGCGCCTAATTTTATTTTGAGTTTAATAAAGCAAGCAGAAGCTACTAGCTTATCTTTCTTACTTCCAGAAATCAAAATTGGAATCTGAATGGGGTGGTCAAGTAGATTAAATCTCGTGCCAGCAAGCAATTGCCGAAATACATTCTTGGATTTGTAAGGGCGTGATTTATTAATTCCTATCCATGTATTAAGTAAATCATTCCGTGAACGGTTATCGTTTAAATTAATCTTTAAGAGTTTTTTTTCCCTGACTCGAACAGAGGGATGCAACATGATTACCCCACAATCATACCAAGACCGTGGTTTAAAGCGCTCTGTGAATTTACAAATTCCTTTTAGGCTTGGTGACAACAACACAAGACCTTGGAATTCGTTTTTCCCCTGTTGTACCCAAGTTATTGCAACTAATGCGGCAAGAGATGAGGCAATAAATATGTTAGTGCCTTCTTTAGAATAGTAGGTTGTTCTTAAAATATCAATGATCGGATTAATGTTCGTAGGAGAACTTATTTGGTTTAACATTCCCACCCCTGGTAAATCCATTTCGATAACCTTTGATTGTGGGAATTTCTCTAACAATTCTTGTGGAAACGTTCCCCAATGTGCCGATTCTCTTGAAAGTCCACGAAGTAAATAGAAATTAACCATTCGTTTTTGAAGACTTTTTTTGCCAATGAATGTACGTTATCTCTGGATGATGCGCTAAAGCGGTTAAGCTGTTAGTGAACGAGAGTGCTATGTGTACAAAGAAGGCAATCCAAATAGTTCCTGATTTTAGGGTTAAAATGCAAAGCACTAAGCCTAAGGGAATGGCCCCTAGGGTTTCAGATAAGCCCTTTGGAACATGAGATATGGCATACATCATTACATTAATGGCTATGGCAGCCACCACCCCAAGGGTATCCACTAAAAGAAATAACAAGACTCCTCTGAATAAGAGCTCATACCCAAACAAATAAATTGCCCATCCAATAAGATTTATTGAAAAGGTTTTATTGGTCCAACGTTTAGCTCGGATTTGAGGATAATTAATGAGATTTCCAGGCTTCTTCGCTGACCGGTATGCCAGAGGAATTACGGCAATAGAGAGTACTGCAATCCAAAAAATACTGAACCATGTTGTCTTAGCATACCACGTTAAACCAACATCTGCTAAGGTAGTGCCAAATAAACTCATAATAAGGGCCAAAGGAAAAACCCCCAAGATCAAAAAGCCCATGTATTTGGTGAAAAATATATGTTTTCGTGAAGCCACATCAAACTCATCTGCACTATAAAAGCGGTTTTTCATATATTCCGATTGCGCTAAAAACCAATACCAAATAAAGGCAATTGTTGTAGCTAAGATTACTGTTGAAGCAATTACTTCTGCGTAAGAAAAGGATAAATTCAAGGCAAATGTTTCCATGATTAAGATAAATAGTTGTTTTGTTTCCACCATGTAATACAGTCACTTATTGCCTCTTCAATTGGCGTTGCCGGCATGTTTAATTCCTCCCGCGCTTTTTCGGGTGAATAGCACTGTTCCATAGTTGCTTGCTTAGCCATATGGTAACCTAATTTGGGGGCTTTACCTGAAAGACGGGCGAAGAGCGAACTAAAAAAACCAACGGAATAAATTAAGAAATTGGGGATTTTTCTTAGCGTGAATGGAATACCACGAACGGCACAAGCTTTTGTAAAGAACTGTTCAAAGGTTAAATTCTCATTACCCGCGATGTAGCAAGAACCGGATTTCCCCATAACTAATGCATTAACAGCAGCTACGGCAACATCTTTAGAGGCAACAAAGTTTTTCATCCCTGAAGTATACCCAGGAAGCGACCCCTTAAATAAGGCCATTAGCATTTTACCGGATGAAGGACCGGAATCAAATGGACCGATCATAAAGGTTGGATTTATTATGACAGCAGAAATTTGTCCAGCGTTACATTGATCGATTAAATAAGTTTGTGCTTTGTATTTACTATCGACATAATCCATTTTATAAGCCGCGCCGTTAAAGGGAGTTTGCTCATTTCCTGGATTAGAAACCGAACCATGTCCAAAAGAATTTGCGGTACCAATCTGAACGAAGCGTTGAATGTTGAATCTTTTACACGCTTCCACGAGATGCTCAACTGAATTATAATTTATCTTCCAAATTAATTCGCTTCTGCGCGGCCAAATTTGCGTTGAAGCCGCCACATTAATAACATAATCACAGCCCTCAACTGCTTGATACAGTGATTCAGAGTCTAATAAGTTTCCGTAACAATAGGACACATCTAAGCCCTCAAGTACGCTTACGACTCTTCCAGGAAGCACCATTACACGAACCTCATACCCTTGTGCCAGCGCTTCTCTGCATATGCTTGAACCAAGCATACCATCTCCCCCTATAATTAAAACCCTCATCTCGATTCAATAATATGTTGAAGTTGCAATTTATAGTCATCTACTAAATTTACCATGGCATTAAAGTACTTGTTACGTTCCTTGGTATTCACCTGACTTATTAGGCTAGAATTAGCGATTTGACAATCTAAAATCCCCCAAGAATCTTTCACATAGTGCTCGTCTGTGGTATGTAGATAATTCATTATATTATGCGTCAAATAAACCCCTTTTTTCTTAGCCCCTTCATAATAAAAGGTCGTATCCATGTTGATGGTATCATTAAGATATAAGGATAAATCTGAACCTGACGCTGGCACTTCTGTACCAAAAATAAATTTTTTACCAACCTCCGCTTGATGCTTGTAATGATCTAACCAAAGATGAACTCGATCAGCTAAAAACAAGGCATATGTTGGGTCCTTAAAAAAGTCAGATTCAAGATAATATAACACTTGCCTCATAAATCCCCGCATCATTTCATGGTCAATAATTTCAACGGATGGAATCCGATTGTATGCTTGAAGTATTTCTCTACCTAAACTAAATGCATCACTGCTTATCTTTTCATGATCAAATTTCCTGTCTTTAAACTCAGGTAAAAGCAAGTGCGTTTTTGCCCAAAAAAACAACCTAAACCGCACAAGTTGTGGAAAATTCAAGGCTTGAAAAAAATGTACATTATTAATACTAAAGTACAATTTGGCGTCATTAATAGACCGCAATCTCCCGAGTCCATTTAATATTCCTTCCAAGTACTTTTCAATGGTGAAATC
>JAIXRD010000271.1 GCA_027485365.1 Cryomorphaceae bacterium
GTTTTTCGGCGGTTAATAAGGCGAAATCCGTATATATTTTAGAAGTACGCTCATTAAAATTCCCCGTACCCACATAGGCAATGGAAAGATCTTTCCCTTTGTCCTGTCGTTTAATGTATAAGAGTTTCGAGTGTACCTTAAGGTTTGGGGCACCGTATATTACCTTAGCACCATGTTCCTTTAATTGGTTAGACCACTGCAGGTTGTTTTCTTCATCAAAACGCGCTTGTAATTCCATAACTACCACCACCTGTTTTCTATTGTAAATAGCGGCGATAAGTGCCCGCATAATTTGCGAGTCTGGTGCCAAGCGATATACATTGATTTTAATCTCAGAAACCAAAGGGTCGATGGCGGCTTCGCGCAAGACATCAATTATATAATCGAATTTTTGATACGGAAAATGTAAAAAAACATCGCGCTCTTGAATTCGTTCAAGGATTTGGTGCCCTGATTCCAAAAACGCATGTGGATGCGGTGGTTGTGGCGAAAAGAGTAAATCTTTGCGGTTAAAGTCTGGAAATTGCAGGAAATCTTTAAAATTATGGTATTTCCCACCTGGGATGGCATTGGTTGCCTTTTTTAATTCAAGGCAATTCAAGAGGTACAACAATAAGTCTTCCGGCATAAATTCATCGTAGACAAAACGCACCGGAGTGCCTTTTTTTCGTTTTTTCAAACTCCGTTCGATTTTTTCAGAGTAGGATTGGGTTACATCATCATCCAAATCCAATTCAGAATCTCTTGTGAATTTGAAGGTGTAGGCACTGATTTTATCTGATGGTAGCATCGAGAAGATGTTCGATAAATGAAGCCTTATAATATCATCAGCAAGAATAAAAAAGGAATCTTTCCCCTCCGTCATTACGTGAAAACGTGCCTTGCCAGGAGGAATTTGAAGAAGAGCATACCGATTTGCGAGGCCCTTTTTTTGAATTTTAATCGCAAGATAAATCGCATCATCTCGTAAGTCTGGAAATGCAGCCTTTTTATCGAGGATAATGGGAAACAACATGTGTTTGAATGTTTCCTTAAAATATTGGGAAACTTGTTTGGTTAAACTCGGAGTTATTGTATGTTCATCCACCAAATAAATCCCTTCATTTATGAGTTGTTGAGTCAAGTGTAAATAACAGGATTCAAACAGTTCTTGCTGATGCAGGACTACTTTTCGGATGTCTTTGTAGAGTTCTTCTGCGGTACCTTCGTATCCATATACCTTTTTTTGTTTGAGGTTGATCATACGTCGCACCCCAGCAACACGCACCCTAAAAAATTCATCCAGGTTATTGGAGTAGATCCCAAGAAATCGAAACCGTTCAATTAAAGGTACTTTTTCATCACGAGCTTCTTGCAATACTCGTGCATTAAAACTGAGCCAACTCAGTTCTCGATTGATTGTTTTCATGTTCATTACCACGGGTTTCATATGCCAAGATACAACAGCAAAATTAACCCTATATTAATCGATTAAACTATTCAAATTCGAAAAGCGCCGCCCCTTTTTCAACTACAGCACCCGCCGCAACATAAATGGTCTTTACCTTTCCGATTCCACTTGATTTTAAGGTGTTTTCCATTTTCATGGCCTCTAAAGAAATTAACGGAGTACCCGCATCAACATCCTCTCCCACAGCAACAAGTACATTAATGATTCGTCCGGGCATCGGCGCATTAAAACTTTTAATTTTTCTGACCTTTGGTTTATCCATTCCAAGTTGATGGATCAACTCATCCAAGGCATGTTTTTTTCGAATATGGAACACCCGGTGATTTATTTTAAGTACTAACTGTTGCGCTTCACTTAAATCTGAAATTACTTCCCCGTGATACTCTTCCCCTTCAAAGTCTAAAGTAAAAAACCGATGGTCTATCCAACGGATGGCCGCTCCTTCTGAAGTTGCCGTTTCTTTTTGGTCAAAAATCCAAGTCATTCGTTTTTATTTAGTGTAAATATAAAATCATTAGGTTCAAGAATTTCTTCTTGAATAAAACCGGCAAAGTCATTCGACATCAGTTCAAAGTGGTTCGCTAATACTTCTTCCCCAATATAATTTAAATGAGTAGAAATTCCGAGTTGTACTTCTTCACTGCCGCGATACTGTACACGAATTTTGTCCGTAACCTCAAACCCACCGTCTTTTCGTGCGTTTTGGATTCGATTCACCACCTCTCTTGCAATCCCCTCTCCCTTTAATTCGGGTGTAATTTCCACATCCAAGGCAACGGTGAGTATTCCATCACTGGCTACCACCCAACCCGGCACATCTTTGGTGGTAATTTCCACATCCGTTAAATCCAAGTGGATTTGCACGCCATCAAGTATAAAGGATGCCACTTGATTCGATTCAATGGTATGAATTTCCTCTGCAGTTAGCCCGTTAACCCACGCGGCTATTCCTTTCATGTGTTGACCGTATTTTGGCCCTATGGTTTTAAAGTTTGGCTTGATTTGTTTCACAAGGGTACTCGCATCCATCCATTCGATGTCTTTGACATTAACTTCTGATTTCACAAGTCCCGCAATGCGATTTACATAGGAGGTGAGTGGTTCTGGAAGCGTTGGAATAAGGATTCGTTTTAAGGGTTGTCGAACGCGAATTTTCTCCTTCTTACGCAAACTTAACACCATGGAGGTAATGCGTTGCGCCAAGTCAATTTCTTGCTCTAAGGCAGGATTTACAGCGGATTCATCACTGATTGGAAACGCTGCTAAATGAACCGATTCTGCTTCTTTACCTTGCGTTAAATCTAAATATAAGCGGTCCATATAAAATGGTGCTATAGGCGCAGATAAAATACTTATCGTTTTTAAGCACGTGTACAAGGTTTGATAGGCGGCCAGCTTGTCTTGCGCATCATCATTTTTCCAAAATCTCCTTCTCCCTAAACGTACATACCAATTGGATAATTGATCACACACAAAATCTTGAATTTGTCTTCCGGCAAACGTCGCATCATATTGCTCATAGGCCTGATCCACAGCGTGCACCAAGCTATTCAGTCTCGATAACACCCACCGGTCCATTTCCGGTCGATTAGCAAGCGGAATTTGTTCGGCCATTGGGTCGAACGCATCAATATTCGCATATAGAGAAAAGAAGGAATAGGTATTGTATAAGGTTCCAAAGAATTTCCGTTGGGTTTCTTTAATTCCCGCTTCGTCAAATTTCAAATTATCCCAGGGCTGTGCATTCGTGAGCATGTACCATCGCGTGGCATCTGCACCAAATTCAGCAAGCGTTATGAAGGGATCTACCGTGTTTTGAAGTCGTTTCGACATCTTTAGCCCGTGCTTATCCAATACCAATCCATTGGAAACCACCGATTTATAAGCCACTTTGCCGAATACAAGTGCCGAAATGGTATGTAGGGTATAAAACCATCCGCGTGTTTGGTCTACCCCCTCAGCAATAAAATCAGCAGGATAGTGCGTTTCATTATCAATGTATTCTTTATGTTCAAACGGATAATGCCACTGTGCAAACGGCATGGATCCGGAATCAAACCATACATCGATCAGGTCTGATTCTCTTCGCATGGGTTTTCCACTAGGTGATACCAAGATGATTTCATCCATTTTGTGTTTGTGCAAATCTACCCGTTGGTAATTTTCAGCACTCATATTACCCACTTCAAAACCA
>JAIXRD010000141.1 GCA_027485365.1 Cryomorphaceae bacterium
TAATAGTGTGCCGACTGTTTGGCATTCCCGACATACAATTCCACATAATCTGTCCCAAGTAAAGGCAAGAAATCCTCCGCATCTTCGAAGATTTTTTTCAGGCCATACTCATAGTTTGCAATGTCTTTTAAATTTTTTATATCTGCTCCCATGTTATATTCTAATATTTTTTAGTGAATCCATGACTTTTCATAGCCATCAACTTTTAATCCCAAGGCTTGTTTTGTAACCTTCAAAGGCCTGAAGGTATCAATCATTACCGCTAATTCCTGTGTTTCGGTTTTTCCAATACTTCGCTCATAGGCTCCCGGATGCGGTCCGTGCGGAATCCCTGCAGGATGCAAGGTAATCTGTCCTTGCTCGATGTTGTTTCTACTCATAAAATCCCCATCAACATAGTACAACACCTCATCAGAATCAATGTTACTGTGATTATAAGGTGCCGGAATTGAATCTGGATGATAATCGTACAACCTTGGCACAAAAGAACACATCACAAATCCAGTCGTTTCAAACGTCTGATGCACGGGAGGCGGTTGATGCACTCTTCCGGTAATGGGTTCGAATTCATGAATTGAGAAGGCATATGGAAAATTATATCCATCCCACCCTATCACATTAAATGGATGATGCTGATACACATAATCATATAACACATCCTGTTTTTTGATCCGAATTAAAAACTCACCTTCTTCATCGTGCGTTTCTAACACATGGGGTGGACGAATGTCACGCTCACAAAAAGGTGAATGCTCTAATAATTGTCCAAACCAATTTCGGTAACGTTTTGGAGTGTATACCGGATTAAATGATTGCACGGCAAATAAGCGATTATTTGAATCATTAAAGTGAAGTTGATAAATCATTCCACGTGGAATAACCAGGTAGTCGCCGTAGGAAAAATCAATGTTTCCTAGTTGTGTCTTTAAGGTACCGCTGCCTTTGTGAACAAATAATACCTCATCCGCATCGGCATTCTTATAGAAATAATCCGTCATGGATTGCTGCGGAGCAGCTAACTCAATATAACAATCGGAGTTAACTAACACAGCGGTTCTACTGTCTAAATAGTCAGCCGTTGGTGTTAATTGAAATCCCTGCAATGAGAACATGATCATGTGTTTTTCCAAAGCAACTTCAGGCGCAACATTCGTTTGACCTTTTATTTCTTTAACCACCGTAGGCGGATGAACATGATACATTAAGGTTGACATCCCATCAAAACCAACCGTACCGAATAATTGCTCATGATACAAGCTACCATTCGGCTGTCTAAACACGGTATGTCGCTTTGAAGGAATTTGTCCAAGTTTGTGATAAAAAGGCATTTTTTTGAAATTTAAAAATCAAATGTAGCGCTAGGAAGACCAAGTTACAAATGATTTTCGTCAGTTTTTCGATTTTGCATTTTTTTCAGGCATTTTCTTGGTTAAATTTGTGCTTATGGGAAAAACAATAATCATAGGCGCAGGAGGACAAATTGGTACAGAACTTACCCTCGCGTTGCGCAATCAATATACGAAAGATCAAATTATCGCAGCAGATATTAAGGAGAATGCTCCTGAATTAATACAAGATGGTCCTTACATTCAACTGGATATTCTAAACCGTGAGGCCGTGCGGAGTTATATCATCGACAACCACATCGAAACGGTATATCTATTGGCTGCACTGCTCTCTGCAACCGCAGAAAAGAACCCTGATTTCGCGTGGAAATTAAATATGGATGGACTTTTCACCATCCTCGACTTAGCTAAAGAAGGGCATGTAAAAAAGATTTTTTGGCCAAGTTCTATTGCTGTATTCGGCCCAACAACACCAGCAGACAACACACCGCAACACACCGTGATGGAACCAAGCACGGTATATGGTATCTCTAAACAAGCTGGGGAGCGATGGTGCGAATATTACTACAACAAATTCGGTGTGGACGTAAGAAGTATACGATACCCAGGACTTATTTCCTACAAAAGTCCGCCAGGAGGTGGCACCACGGACTATGCTGTAGATATTTTTTATAAAGCAAAACAAGAGGGGAAATTCACTTGCTTCCTTTCGAAAGATACCGCTCTGCCAATGATGTTCATGGACGATGCGATTCGAGCAACGATACAATTAATGGATGCACCAGCGGATCGCTTAAGAATCCGATCAGCATATAACTTAGGCGGTATATCATTTACACCCGAAGAAATTGCTTGTTCTATTAAGTACCACCTTCCTTCCTTTGAAATCTCCTATGAACCAGATTTTCGTCAAGCCATCGCCGACTCGTGGCCAAATTCAATTGATGATAGTTACGCGCAAGCGGATTGGGACTGGAAATTGGGATTTGATTTGGAACGCATGACGGAGGTAATGCTAAAAAATATTCAATAATTATCAGTTTGATTTACAAGTAATTAGGTGTGATATTAACACTTTTTTAGATTTTGTTTAATCTTTTTTATGTTTTGTTAAACACTTTTGTTTAACTTTATATCGAAATAATTAAACAATATGTCAACAATAGAATTCAACGAAGCCTTAATCGATTTGCAAGGGAACCTATTTTCTTTTGCATTGAACTTCACAAAGAATCGTGAAGACGCACGTGACTTAACGCAAGAAACCTTACTCAAGGCGATAAACTATCGTTCATATTACACGCCAAACACCAACTTCAAGGCGTGGGTGTTTACGATTATGCGTAACATATTTATTAACCAATACCGTCGTAATGCAAAAACGCGAATGATTTTTGATCATTCGGAAGATTCGTATATGGTTACCAACCACAAGTCAAGCATGGGTTCTCCAACAGAGCGCATTGCTACCAAAGAGATAACTCAAAAAATAGAAGATTTAACCGACGAATTGCGAACGCCATTCAAGATGCATTTCGAAGGATATAAATACAAAGAAATCGCAGATTCGATGAAATTACCAATTGGTACGATTAAAAGTCGTATCTTCATAGCAAGAAAGCGGCTAATGGACCAGTTGCCAGATTATCAATATTTAGACAACTAAGTTCATGAAGAAAAAAACCACCATTTTAGGAGCAGGGATTTCCGGATTATCTGCCGCTTCCTTCCTCGCAAAATCAGGGTGGGACGTTACCATTTTAGAAAAAAATCAAACCATTGGTGGTAGAGCTCGACAATTTTCTCATGAAGGTTTCACATTCGATATGGGTCCAAGTTGGTATTGGATGCCTGACGTCTTTGAATCATTTTACCAAAAGTTCGGATACACCACAGCAGATTTTTATGAGTTAAAACGCCTTGACCCTTCGTATCGCGTGTATTGGGCAGACCAAAGTTTCTCTGACATCCCAGCAACGATGGGCGAACTCGAAGCGATGTTCGAATCCTTAGAACCAGGAAGTGCAGTAAAATTGCGTAAGTTCCTCAAGGACGCAAAATATAAATATGAAGTAGGGATGAAGGATTTGGTTTACAAACCTTCGATGAAATTAACCGAGTTTATGGACGTACGCCTTTTAAAAGGCTTGCTATCTATGGATTTAACAAACTCCTTTTCATCCTACATCAATCGGTTTTTTACGCATCCGAAATTAAGAGCACTCTTAGAATTTCCTGTATTATTTTTAGGTGCCATGCCCAAAGATACACCGGCCTTGTATTCACTTATGAATTATGCAGACATGGAGCTGGGGACATGGTATCCAATGGGAGGAATGTATAAATTTATCGAAGCCTTTGAGAAAATCGCAAAGGAACAAGGAGTAAAAATTATCACAGATGCCCAAATTACCAGCTTAGAAAAAACTAATGGTGAGGTAAATGCTGCCATCGACATTCACGGCAATCGCTACGAATCCGATGTATTTATTTCCTCAGCGGACTATCAACACACCGAAAAAGCATTACTAAATGGTTCAGCTAACTATTCAGATGCATACTGGGACAAACGTGTAATGGCGCCATCTGCCCTACTCTATTACGTAGGAATCAATAAGCGTGTATCGAACATTCAACATCACAACTTATTTTTTGATGAATCGCTTGAGGAACACGGTAAAGAAATTTATAAAAATCCGAAATGGCCAACGGCACCGTTATTTTATCTGAGTGCTCCCTCATTGACTGACCCATCGGTTGCACCGGAAGGTTCTGAGAATTTATTTTTCCTGATTCCTATTGCACCAGATTTAGTAGATGATGAAGCAACCAGAGAACATTATTTCAATTTGTTACTTGATCGCTTAAAGCATTTGACAGGAAATGACATCAAGGACAACATCGTTTACAAACGAAGTTTTTCGATTTCTAACTTTAAAGAAGACTATCATGCGTTTAAAGGAAATGCATACGGGTTAGCAAACACCCTTAAGCAGACCGCTATTTTTAAACCGCAGATAAAAAATAAAAACCTAAGAAACTTTTACTATACCGGTCAACTTACTGTTCCGGGTCCAGGTGTACCGCCCTCCATTATCTCAGGAGAAGTGGTCGCTAACTATATCAACCAACACGCCAAGAAATGAAACAAGTATTTGACAACATAAGCCATGAAATGAGTACGCTTACAACAAAGCGTTACAGTACCTCATTTTCGTTAGGCATAAAAATGCTTCATGCAGAAATTCAGCAACCAATATATTCCGTTTATGGCTTTGTGCGTTTTGCGGATGAAATCGTTGATTCTTTTCACGGGTTTGACAAAGAATGGTTATTGGAAGATTTTAGAAAGCAAACCTATCAGGCAATTAAGGACGGGATTTCACTTAATCCGATTTTAAATAGCTTTCAATGGGTTGTAAATAAATACCAAATTCCATTGGACTTAATCGAAACATTTTTAGAATCGATGAAAATGGACCTGGACAAACAGGCCTACGATGAAGATCAATATAAAAAGTATATTCTAGGTTCAGCTGAAGTTGTTGGTCTGATGTGCTTGAAAATTTTCGTAGACGGCAACGAATCGGAATACCTCCGACTAAAACCCGCGGCAATGAAATTGGGTTCAGCCTTCCAAAAAATTAATTTCTTACGTGATTTAAACGCAGATTATAAGCATTTAGGCCGCGTTTATTTCCCAGGGATTGATATGAATGAATTCAACGCCACGGTAAAGCACGACATTGAACGTGATATTGAAGCGGATTTCCATGCCGGGTATCTAGGAATTCTTGAACTTCCGAAAAAAGCGCGATTTGGTGTTTATTTAGCATATATCTATTACTACAAACTGTTCAAGAAAATTAAAAACACCCCAGCCAAGGTGATTTTACACGAACGTGTGCGCATACCAAACAATCGCAAAGTAGGCTTGTTACTCTCTTCGTATGTTCGTCATAATTTAAACATGTTATGATTCAAGAGGTAATTCTTGTAAACAAAAACGATGAGGAAATTGGGACCATGGAAAAGATGGAAGCCCATTTGCAAGGCATGTTGCATCGTGCATTTTCGGTATTAATCTTTAATTCAAACGGAGAATTATTGATACATCGACGGGCCTTTGGAAAATACCATTCAGAGGGATTATGGACAAACACCTGCTGCAGTCACCCCCTACCTGGAGAAACGATTGTTGAAGCTGCCAATCGCAGATTAAAAGAAGAAATGGGAATGAAAACTTCTCTTTCACCTTTATTTAGCTTTATTTATCGCGCTGAATTAGAAAACAACTTGGTGGAACATGAATTAGACCATGTGCTCATTGGGTTCACCGATGAACAACCCTTGATAAACCCCGACGAAGTGTGCGACTACAAATGGGTTTCTATGCATGAAATTGAAGATGATATTGAAAAAAACGAGTCGCACTATACCGCTTGGTTTAAAAAAATTGTGCTAGAATATAAATCCGCCTTTCAAGATCTTTTAACCCTATGAAAATAGTTCGTCGTGCTACCTTCAATTCCGCCCACCGCTTATACAGAAAAGATTGGGACAATGAAAAGAACAACGAGGTATTTGGACTGTGTAACAATGTAAATTTTCACGGACATAACTATGTCTTAGAAGTGGGCATTGATGGTAAAATCAATCCCGAAACCGGATACATCATTGATGTGAAAATTTTAAAAAACATCATTAAAACTGAGGTCGAAGATCGATACGACCATAAAAACCTTAACCTTGATTGTCCAGAGTTCTTTGAGCTAAATCCGACCGTAGAAAACATTGCCTTGGTGTGTTACAATCGCCTATTACCCCACTTACAATCCTATGGCAAACTATCCATTAAGCTGTTTGAAACAGAAAAGAATTGGGTAGAATATGATGGGGAATAAGTTCCCATACAAGAGATTAAAACCTTTCATTTAGTTTATTGTTGTAGTTCCATGAGCAAGGCAATTTTTTGGCACCGAAGGGATTTACGCATTACGGACAACGCAGGACTTTATAAAGCATGTCAAAGCGCAACGCACGTACAACCCGTGTTCATTTTTGATACCCAAATTTTAAATGAATTAGAACCCACCGATGCCCGCGTTGAATTCATACACCGAGAACTAGAACGCCTCACCACAGAATATGCCGCACACCATATTCATCTACGGGTGGAAATTGGAAATCCAATTGAAATCATTCCTGCCTTGGCTAAGGAACTTCATGTGAACCTCGTCGTTACCAATCGAGATTACGAACCCTACGCCTTGCAACGGGATAAAACAATCTTTGAACGACTTCTAGCGGAAGGAATTGATTTCCAAGGCGCCAAGGACCATGTGATCTTTGAGAAAAATGACGTACTGAAAGCCGACGGCTCACCGTACACCGTGTTTACACCGTACTCCCGAAAATGGAAAGAACGACTCAGTCAACAGCCCATCACCCTATTTGACTCCAATAAAGCCCTTGAAAATGTTCAAGGCATTGCCAAAGAACCCAAAATCCCAACCCTCAAAGCACTCGGGTTTCGTCCTTCTGGAATTGAATTTCCATCGACAGCAGTAGAAGACCTCTTGATTCAAAAATATAGCGATCAACGTAATTTCCCAGCAAAACCAGGCACTTCCAAACTTGGAATTCACCTGCGTTTTGGTACCATTAGCATACGAAACCTTGCCCTTCGCGCCATCCCCTTGAATGAAACCTTTTTGAATGAACTCATTTGGCGCGAGTTCTACCAAATGATCCTCTATCATTTTCCATATACAGTGACGGGGTCATTTCGACCGGCTTATGATGCCGTGGTATGGGAAGACGAGCCAAGCCATTTTCAGCGCTGGTGCGAGGGAAAAACAGGCTATCCGCTCGTGGA
>JAIXRD010000323.1 GCA_027485365.1 Cryomorphaceae bacterium
ATTGTTGGACGAAGAACAAATTTTGCTCGCCAAAGTATATGAGGAAAAACCAACAGCGCAGTATATTCATCAATTAAATAACGCTGATAAATTCCGAGCTAAATCAACAGCGCTAAAACACATCGCTAAATCAACTGATCCGGAGAAAACTGCCATTCTTGCAAATGCATTGAATGCAAACTTCTGGGGAATTCGCTCTGAAGCACTTGGATATTTGAAAGATTTAGAAGAAGCCGCAAAACAACCTTCCTACAAAACATCACTAAAGAAAATCATCGAAAGCGACCCAAAATCCAAGGTTAGAAATGCCGCGGTAAGCGCATTATCAACCTTAGAAAATAACGAGGCCGTTGCGATCATTCGAAAGGTACTTAAACAAGATAGCTCGCTTATGGTTTTAGGCAATGCCTTAAACGAACTTAAAGAGATTGATACGGTGCAGGCCTTAACGTTGGCACGTGAATTAAGCAGTTCAGCAGAAATTGAATTACAAGTGGGAGCCGCAGAAATCATGGGAGAGTACGGCAACACACAGGACTTACCTTTCATTGAGAGTCTGATTAAATCAACGAAGGTTAAGGATTATAATAAGCTTAGAACCCTACTCGCTTATGCCTATTTTGTTATCCGTAAAGGAAGTGATGCCATGGTGAATAGTCAAGACATTTTAAGCTATGTTAAAGCAACCGGCAACCAATATACTGGATGGTACTATGATATGATCGTAGAACGATTTTTAGCGATTCTTGGAGAAGAAAGTGAACAACTAAACGCTGAAATCGAATCACTTAATCCACAAAAGGATAGCGCAACAATCATGATATTATCTAATAAAAAGTCAAAATTAGAGAATTTATATAACCGCCTATCGGTCTTTGTTGAAACCGAAGCGGTTGAAGAAAAATAACCGAAAATTATTGGTTGTACTGAACATTTTTTGACGAAACGTGTTTTGATATTATTTTAATCAGTATTTTTGATTAGTTTTTTATCATTAAACACGCAACTATGTTAACAATTGGATCTCAAATTCCCGATTTAAGCGGGAAAAATCAGTTAGGGGAAGAGGTTTCTCTACGTGCACATCTTGGTACCCAAACGGCTATTTATTTTTATCCAAAAGACGATACGCCTGGCTGTACTGCGCAAGCATGTAGCATTCGTGATGGTGAGCAGGTTTTGGCAAATGAAGGAATTACCGTAATAGGCATTAGTGCAGACTCAGTGGCTGCTCATCAAAAATTCAGTACCAAGTACTCCCTACCATTCACCCTTATATCCGATCCAGAACGAACTATTATAGAAGCTTTTGGTGTCTGGGGGCCTAAAAAATTCATGGGAAAAACATACGATGGGATCCATCGAACTAGCTTTCTTTTTGATGCAAATGGAATCTTAGTTAAAGTGATTGAAAAACCAAACACAAAAAATCACGCAGAAGAAATTATAAATTTTTTCAAAGAAAATAAATAAACGTAAATCGTTTACGTTTAACGCGCCGAATTTTGTACTCATAAAACTTATAAATATGTCAAATAAAGAATTGCAAGCAGAAAAATTGAAAGCACTCCAACTTACGATGGAGAAATTAGATAAAACATTCGGTAAAGGAGCCGTAATGAAATTGGGAGATAATCCCGTAGAAAAAGTTGATGTTATCCCCACTGGATCCCTAACACTAGACCTAGCTTTAGGGATTAATGGATACCCAAAGGGTCGTGTTGTAGAGATATACGGTCCTGAATCATCTGGAAAAACAACCCTTGCGATACACGCAATCGCTGAGGTTCAAAAGCAAGGTGGTATTGCCGCATTTATTGATGCAGAACATGCCTTCGATCAATTCTACGCCCAAAAACTTGGAGTAGATGTCGCGAACTTACTAATTTCACAACCTGATAACGGCGAACAAGCACTCGAAATCGCAGACAACCTTATTCGTTCAGGAGCTATTGATCTAATTGTTGTTGACTCGGTAGCCGCGTTAACACCCAAGGCAGAAATCGAAGGGGAAATGGGAGATTCTCAAATGGGGTTACAGGCACGACTTATGTCAAAAGCACTTCGTAAACTAACATCTTCAATTAACAAAGCAGGATGTTGTTGTATTTTCATTAACCAATTACGCGATAAAATTGGCGTTATGTTTGGTAATCCAGAAACCACAACGGGAGGAAATGCATTAAAATTCTATGCCTCTGTGCGTCTTGATATTCGTAAAGCAACACAAATTAAAGATGGAGAAGATATTGTAGGTAATCGTGTAAAAGTTAAGGTAGTTAAAAACAAAGTGGCACCTCCGTTTAGAAAAGCTGAATTTGATATACTTTACGGTGAAGGAATCTCCAAAGTCGGAGAAATCATTGACTTAGGGGTTGAATTAAATATTCTAAAGAAAAGTGGTTCATGGTTTTCTTATGGTGAAACACGTCTTGGACAAGGTAGAGATTCTATTAAATCCATTTTACTTGATAATCCAGAACTCTGTGAAGAATTAGAAACTAAAATCAAACACGCATTAAGCGGCGGTACAGAAGCTGTATTGCAAGATTAATTGCAATTCTTTGAGGAAAAGGCGGTGAATTCACCGCCTTTTTTTATATTTACAAAACCTAAAAATCTCTTATGAAAAAAACGTTATTACTATTAATGATTGGCTTTGGAGTAGTTAGTATTACTTCATGCAAGAAAAAAGGATGTACAGACAATGGGGCTGTAAATTATAATTCAAAAGCTAAAAAAGACGATGGAACCTGTCTATACAAGCCATTTTTAACGCTTAATGGTGCTGCACAAGTTACCATTAACGTTAGCGCTTCTTACACAGATGCAGGTGCCACAGCAACCAATAAAGACGGTTCATCCGTTGCGGTTACTACGGACAACCAAGTTGATTCTTCTACTGTTGGTACATATTACGTGAATTATTCTGCTACTAATGCAAATGGAACATCAACGGCTAAACGACGCGTAGATGTGGTGATTGGTGCAGAGAATTGGACCGGGGTTTCTTGGGCAATGACTACTACATGCAGCGGAACACAATTTCCGTTATCTGCTTCACCAAGCATCACCGCTGGAGGTAGTGCAACTGCAGTAAATATTGAAAACTTCTTCAATTTAGTTGGCGGAACGGCTACGGGAACAATTAATGGAGCAAACATTACAATACCTAACCAAACCATTAATATTACTATTGGAGATGTTAATTTCTCTGGTACGGGTGCGATGAACTCTACCGGGACACAAATACAAATCACCTATACTTATGACAACAATGCCCCGTTAATTGGTGGTAATGGTACGTGTATGGCGATTTACGACAAGCAATAAAAGAATGTGCTAAAAGTAAAAGGCGGCTTCGGTCGCCTTTTTTTTGTGCCTCAGGTTACATTCATACCTTAGGAAAGCAACTACCTTTGTGGTATGGGAAAATTC
This sequence comes from Cryomorphaceae bacterium, assembly GCA_027485365.1. GTDB lineage: Bacteria > Bacteroidota > Bacteroidia > Flavobacteriales_D > Crocinitomicaceae > UBA952. The sequence continues at coordinate 3,439 of JAIXRD010000323.1, forward strand.
AACGAAATAATTAAAGGTGAAACGCCAACCTTAGTGGATTTTTATGCTACGTGGTGTGGACCGTGTAAAACCTTGAGTCCTATTTTAGAACAATTAAAAACAAAGAAAGGACAATCCCTGAGAATCTTAAAAATCGACGTAGATAAAAATCCGGCCATTGCAGCACAACTAGGAATACGCGGTGTCCCTACACTCATATATTACAAAAACGGAAAACAACTTTGGAGAAAAAGCGGTGTAATTCCCTTACGAGAGTTAGAAACGTTAACTAAGTAATACTCCTAGTTTCCCAAAGGAATCCAACATAGTCAGTTTATCCGCATGAATGGCGTCTGGTAAGAACAAGAATTTCTTATCAAACAACTCCTCGTTAATCCAGAAACTAACCCAATATTCATTGTATAGACCAAAAACTTCAGGTACAATCAACTCTATTTTTGCCACTTCATTTGGCAACATTACTTCAAGTGAATGCCTTAACGTAGCGGTTTTAATTTTCTCTCCTGTTGCCGGATTTTCACCATAACCAACACTGGTGATAATTATTCCCTCAATAATGTCTTCCTTCGCATTATGTAGATAAACTGCATACTCAGGCG
>JAIXRD010000209.1 GCA_027485365.1 Cryomorphaceae bacterium
AAGGAAAACTTGTTTCTGCATCGAGCCTTGTTTCGTCCAGGAGCTAAGCCTTCAGAACAAATTGAAGTGCTTTCATCGGAACAATTAGCGCTTCAGAATAACACACCCGCCAATTCAACGGCAGTTGATCAGGTTGCTGTTGTTGCAGCTCCAATAGTTAAACCTGTTGTAAAAACCGCTCAAAAGAAATATTATCAGATAAAATCGGGCGATACATTAACTCGGATCGCTGCGAAATATAGTACCACTGTATCTAACTTGTGTAAACTTAATGGCATCAGTCCGAGCAGCACCTTGGTGATTGGTAAAAATTTAAGGGTAAAATAATATGAAAGTCTTTTATGCTGTTTTGATTTCGCTAGCCATGTTAAGTTGTTCGGCGTATAACGACGTATTAAAAGGGGATGACTTCCCAACGAAGTTTAAACTTGCAAACGAACTTCATGAAGCGGGTGATTACGATAAATGCATTGTTTTGTATGAACAAGTGTATCAACATGCCCCTAAATCAGCGGAAGGCGAATTTTCGTATTTCAATATGGCGAAAAGTTATTATGAGGATAAAGATTATTACATGGCGGGTTATTTCTTCGGGTCATTTGTGCAACGATACCCATACAGCTTAAGAAGTGAGGAGTCGTTCTTTCTTACTGCAATGTGCAGCGTTCAGAATTCTCCAAAGTGGTCTCTTGATCAAACGGAAACCTATGCGGCATTGAATGCAGTTCAAGCGTTTATTGATAAATACCCAAATTCGCCATTAGTGGATTCATGCAATAGCATCGTTGATGTATTATCCTATAAATTAGAGTTTAAAGACTTTAATAAAGTTCTCCAATATAGTAAAACGGAAAATTTCAAAGCAGCACTCGCTTTTGCAGATATCTTCAACGGGAAATACCCTTTATCCATCCATGATGAAGAAGTTCAATTTCTTGCCGTGAAAAATGGATATTATTTAACGATTAATAGCATTGAAAGTAAAAAAAAGGAACGAGTTGAGGAAACTATAACAAGATATCGTAACTTTGTATCTGAATACCCAAACTCTGAGTATTTAAACGAGTTAAAGGTTTTGCTCAAGCCTTGGCAAAATGATTATGAATTTTAATTAATATCCATGCAATACAAAAACGTCAACGCAGAAAAAACAACAGTTACTAGAGATGTTGTTAATTTGGAAGACAAAACAGGTAATCTTTACCAATCAATCGTCGCTGTTTCTAAGCGTTCGAATCAAATTAGCTCGCAGATCAAAGAAGAATTAACTCAAAAACTTCAGGAATTTGCGACATCAACTGACAGTTTAGAAGAGGTTTTTGAAAACCGTGAGCAAATTGAAATTTCAAAGCATTACGAGAAAATGCCAAAATCAACGGCTATTGCAATGCAAGAATTATTAGAAGATAAAATCTATCTAAGAAAACCAGAGGAAGCCGCAGAATAAGATGCGAATCCTAATAGGAATAACTGCCGGCATCTCTGCCTATAAAATTCCTTTATTAATACGTAAATTCATTAAGGAAGGGTGCGAGGTACGTTGTATCATGACCCCGGATTCAAAGGATTTCGTTAGTCCCTTAGTTATATCCACCTTGTCGAAAAACCCCGTTGGGATTGAATTCTGGAATAAAGAAACAGGTTCATGGAATAACCATGTAGCATATGGGGAATGGGCTGATGTTTTTCTAATCACGCCTTGTACAGCAAACACGCTGCACAAACTAGCACAAGGTGCTTGCGACAACTTACTATTGGCAACATATCTTTCTATGCGCCACAATACCATTATTTCCCCCGCTATGGATTTGGAGATGTACCAACATCCCACGGTAAAACGAAATATTGAGCAAGTATTAGCGGATGGTGTTCATGTGATTCCACCTGATCATGGGGAATTAGCCAGTGGATTAAGTGGGGAGGGGAGACTTCCTGAACCTGAAACGTTATACCATGAGGTAATGGCTCACCTTGCCACTAAAAAAGATTTCTTAAACATCAAGGTGTTGGTGACGGCAGGTCCGACCTATGAGGCCATTGACCCAGTTCGCTTTATTGGAAATCATTCCTCTGGTAAAATGGGGTTCGCTATCGCTGAGAATTTTGCTTCGCGGGGCGCAGAAGTTACATTGATTACCGGGCCGACAGCACTAACAAGTTCACACGAGCGCATTCATTGCGTAAAGGTTACAACTGCGCTTGAAATGTTTGAAGAAGTCAAAAACCATTGGGGTGAAAATCAAATTGGGGTGTTCGCTGCGGCAGTAGCCGATTATCGCCCGGTACAAATTGCTGAGGAAAAGATTAAAAAAACGAGCGAAGACCTAAGCATAGAACTCATTAAAAATCCTGATATTTTATCTTGGGCGGGGTTAAATAAATCAGCCAAGCAACGCACCATAGGATTTGCCCTTGAGACGAACAATGCAGATCAACATGCAACAGAAAAATTAGCGCGAAAAAATGCAGATGCGATTGTTTTAAATGTAATGGAAGAAAATGAAAAATGCTTTAATTCCGATACCAATAAAGTTCGTATCTTCGACGTTAATGGCTTGGCCCTTGAATTACCAGTCGACTCAAAAACAAAGATTGCACAAGGGATTATAGATTTTATTACAACAATTCGTGTATGAAGCATTTTATAGTATTCTTTTTAGCCTTAACGATTTCCCCGTTTTTTGCGCAGGAACTTAACTGTAAGGTCTCCATTATCAAAGAGGCTAGTCTAGAAGTCAACAGTACCGAATTGGAAATTTTCAAAGAATTAGAATTAGTCTTGACCGAGTTAATGAATAATACGCAATGGACAAAAGACCAATTTAAAACCGAGGAACGAATCAATTGCAACATCCAACTTCAAATCAATAAAATTCCAACTCCAGGAACATACTCCGGAGCCGTACAAATTCAAGCAACACGACCTGTATTCAATTCTAATTACAATACCTTGTTGTTTAACTTTAGGGATGAAGATTTAGCGTTTTCGTATTCAAGAAATACCTTGATTACCTATACACCCAATCAATA
>JAIXRD010000262.1 GCA_027485365.1 Cryomorphaceae bacterium
ATATTGAAACATCATACCCAATTGAACAGCCTTATCAACCATTAAATTGGCTTTTTCACCAGAAAATTGAGTCGTTACGGCCGTTTTTAAACACTCTTGCCAAACTTCAAAGTCTAAGTTCTGCAAACCTAACTTCGCATGCACCCCATAGGCACTTCCTTGATAAGGATGATTGATTGCGTCAATATCAAGTACAAACGTCCAAAAAGTATAAATCCTTGGCAAGTGTTCAGATAAGTTCAAATGTTCAAAATGTTTTCTAGTTAAATCGTTTTCCAATAATTTTTCATATTGAAAATCAACCACCTTCATTACATCTTCAAACGATGAAATATCTGTCATATAGGATTTTTACAAACCCAAAACCCAAGAAAAAATCAAAGGTGCCACAATGGTTGCATCACTTTCAACAATAAACTTAGGCGTGTCAATATCTAATTTACCCCAAGTAATTTTCTCATTCGGCACCGCGCCAGAATAACTACCATAACTTGTTGTGCTATCAGAAATTTGGCAGAAATAAGACCAGAAAGGAATATTTTCCATTTCCATATCTTGATATAACATTGGCACAACACAAATTGGGAAATCACCCGCTATACCGCCGCCAATTTGGAAGAATCCAATTCCTTTTCCTTCGCTATTTTTTACATACCAATCGGCCAACCACACCATATATTCAATACCACTTTTCATGGTTGAAGCTTTGATTTGATTTTTAATTACATAACTTGAAAAAATGTTACCCATGGTAGAATCTTCCCAACCCGGAACAACTATTGGCAAATTACGCTCAGCCGCAGCCAACATCCAGCTATCTTTTGGATCAATTTCGTAGTACTGCTCTAATTCGCCACTTAACAAAATTTGATACATATATTCGTGAGGGAAATAACGCTCACCTTTGTCTTCGGCGCCCTTCCAAATTCCCCAAATATGTTTTTGTAATCTTCTGAAAGCTTCTTCTTCAGGGATACAAGTATCTGTAACACGGTTGTAATGATTTTCAAGTAAATCCCACTCGTCTTGAGGACTTAAATCTCTATAATTAGGAACACGTTTGTAATGCTTATGAGCAACAAGGTTCATGATATCCTCTTCAAGGTTAGCACCAGTGCAAGAAATGATATCAATTTTACCTTGTCGAATCATTTCCGCAAGACTTTTACCTAGTTCAGCGGTTGACATGGCTCCAGCCAAAGTAACCATCATTTTACCACCTTCAGTAAGGTGGGTTTCATAACCTTTAGCAGCATCAACCAATGCAGCTGCATTGAAATGCAAATAATGTTTCTCGATAAATTGAGAGATAGGACCTTTCATTGGTGCAAAGATACAATAAGCGCTGCACACCTAAAAACGTTTATAAAACAGGAATTCCTTAATGTTTTTGAGGGACATTATTCACCCAACCACCATTTTCTCTTGAAAACCTTCTTTTTAGGAATATGGTGCACCAATTTTTCTTGAATATATTTTAAAGCTTCGTCCAAATCATCTGTTACCAAAAATAGATTTTCATCCTCAGACGAGATTGTACTTTGCAGATTCATCACATGAATTTGTTCTTTCAATTTTTCCCAATATTCAACGCCTACAATCACAACTGGAAACCAAGGCATTTTCTTGGTTTGTATGAGGGTTAAGGCTTCAAACATCTCATCGAAAGTCCCAAATCCCCCAGGAAAAACAACAAAACCGAATGAATATTTAAAAAGGAGTACTTTTCTAACGAAGAAGTATTTTATATCTACCCAAACATCTAAATAAGGATTGGATTTTTGTTCAAAAGGCAATTCAATATTCACCCCCACACTTTTGCCACCTGCTTCTTTTGCACCTTGGTTTGCTGCCATCATAATTCCAGGTCCACCACCAGTTAAAACGGTAAAACCAACTTTGCTTACCAAAGCTCCCATCTTTTTTGCTTGCTGGTAATACGGATGACTTTCTTCAAAACGGGCAGATCCAAAAATACTGATACATGGACCAACAAAATGAAGCTTTCTGAATCCTTTAATAAATTCAAACAATACTTTTACTGCAAATTTCAACTCCGTGAAACGGGTATGTGGTCCTTCTAACATCTTAATGTCAGCAATACCAACCAATCGAGAATTCTTTTGTTTTTTAGGCATAAAAAAAGGGCCGAATTACGGCCCTTCAATATTCGTTAAAAAGAATTAGAATCTTTCGTTTTCAGCAAAGAAAAAGTTTCCTTCAATTGCCGCATTTTCATCGCTATCACTTCCGTGAATTGCATTTGCATCAATACTTTTTGCAAATAAGTTACGGATAGTGCCTGCTTCAGCCTTAGAAGGATCAGTAGCACCAATCACTTTTCTAAAATCTTCAACTGCATTGTCTTTTTCTAAAATTGCAGCATAAATAGGTCCGCTAATCATAAAATCAACCAAATCTTTGTAAAAAGGTCTTTCGTTATGAACAGCATAAAACTCACCTGCTTTTTCAGCAGATAAATGTGTGTATTTCAATGCAACTACTTTGTAGCCAGCTTGAATAATGTGATCTAAAATTTTTCCTGCATGTCCGTTTGCAACAGCATCAGGTTTAATCATTGTAAAAGTACGGTTGGTTGTCATTTGGTTTTGAAATTTCGCTTCAAAATTCGTGATTTAAAAGGACAATTATGCTATATAATCGGTTAAATAATTAAAGTTGTCGGTTAAATTTCCATTAACGCAAATTGTTGCCTTTTCAATTAGCGTAGATTTATCAGCAAATAGTGCAGGTAAAACATGTTGCAACATCAATTCTCCAAACTCTTCAGATGCATCTTTTGGCAATTCATTAGGTAAGTTACCAACTGCCATCACATCTATACTGTTCTCAGTAAAAGGAGTACAGGGTGTCTGATTTATTTTATCCCACCCTAATACCGGATTTTGAATTGTTGTTGCCTCGTAAGTAATAGGCACTGAGCCGTCAACATCACAACTAATATCGGCAATTACTTTAATTTGAAAATCCTCCCTGGCTGTATCTTCCTTTGAGAACAAAGCAGGCAAATCTTTCGTCCAATAAATTCCATTCATTAAAATATCGGCAACCCTGGTATATGAATCAAAAGAACTTTGATATTCATTGTGGTGATCATAGAAATAGTGAGTATCCCAATTTGTTTTTTCTGGATGGCAATACAAATCTGGACTATTTAAATGGACAAAAACAGGTTGAGAATATTGAATGCTTAAAAATTGCTGTGGTGTAACTTCTTTGATTCGCATGCTCCTCAAAAAATCCAAAGCACCTTGCGCTACCCTACCACCACCAGTTAATACAATTTTTATTGATGGGAGTTTTATTGCCAAAGCATTTGATAAAATTTCTGAATAGTCAATGCTCTGCCAAGCGGGATTTAAATGAAACAAACCAGTTTTTC
>JAIXRD010000126.1 GCA_027485365.1 Cryomorphaceae bacterium
ATTGCAGATAACGTTGGAGATAACGTAGGAGATGTTGCCGGAATGGGAGCTGATTTATTTGGTTCGTATGTGGCAACCGTACTTGCAGCGATGGTTCTTGGTAATTATGTAATCCAAGACATGGGTGGAAGTATTAATGATGCGTTTGGTGGTATCGGTCCAATCTTGTTACCTATGGCAATCGCTGGTTTTGGAATCATTTTCTCAATCATTGGAACCTTGTTAGTGCGCATTAAAAGCAATGACGATAAAGAAAAGCAAGTTCAAGGTGCACTTAATTTAGGAAACTGGGTTTCTATTGCCTTGACCGCTATTGCATGTTATGCCTTAGTAATTTGGATGCTTCCTGCAACAATGAAGATGAACTTCTTTGGAGAAGGTATTAAAGATATCTCTTCGATGCGTGTGTTTTTTGCCGCCATTGTTGGATTGGTTGTTGGAGGAGTAATTTCTTCAGTTACAGAATACTATACTGGACTAGGTACTAAGCCGGTATTAAAAATTGTGCAAAAATCTGCTACAGGTGCAGGAACAAACGTGATTGCTGGATTAGCAACAGGTATGATTTCTACTTTCCCAACGGTGTTGTTATTTGCTGGTGCCATTTGGGGCTCATATGCATTAGCAGGATTCTACGGTGTGGCCTTAGCCGCATCTGCGATGATGGCCACTACGGCAATGCAATTAGCAATTGACGCATTCGGTCCAATCTCTGATAACGCAGGTGGAATTGCTGAAATGAGCGAGTTGCCTAAAGAAGTACGTCAACGTACGGATATTTTAGATTCAGTTGGAAATACGACTGCGGCAACAGGAAAAGGATTTGCGATTGCCTCTGCTGCATTAACTTCCTTAGCCTTGTTTGCTGCCTATGTAACATTTACTGGTATTGATGGAATTAACATCTTCAAAGCGCCGGTATTAGCCATGTTATTTATCGGTGGAATGATTCCAGTAGTTTTCTCGGCTTTAGCTATGAATTCAGTGGGTAAAGCAGCAATGGACATGGTGTACGAGGTTCGTCGTCAGTTCAAAGAAATTCCAGGAATCATGGAAGGAACAGGTAAACCAGAATACGGGAAATGTGTTGAGATTTCTACGAAAGCGGCGTTACGAGAAATGATGTTGCCCGGATTATTGACTATTGGATTTCCAATCGTAATTGCAACACTTCCAATGTTGCTTGGGTATGACAACCAGTTAATCGCTGAGATGCTTGGTGGGTACATGGCGGGTGTTACGGTATCTGGTGTACTTTGGGCAGTATTCCAAAACAACGCTGGTGGTGCATGGGATAATGCAAAAAAATCATTTGAAGCAGGTGTTGAAATCAACGGTGAAATGACCTTTAAAGGATCTGATGCGCACAAAGCAGCAGTAACTGGTGATACCGTTGGAGATCCATTCAAAGATACATCAGGTCCTTCCATGAACATTCTAATTAAGTTGACATGTTTGGTAGGCTTAGTAATTGCTCCAATTCTTGGAAATGGCTCTGCTTCTTCAACAGAGAAAGATCATTGCGATAAAATGCGCACTGAATGCCATGGAAAGAAAATGGAATGTCATGGTGAAGCTAACGCGCACTGTAAAGGTATGTCTGAAGGAGAAATGTGTAAGTCTGGGATGCAATCCGGGAAGTGTGATGGAACGTGTAAAGAAGGTGCTCAAATGATTGGAAAATGCGACATGAATGAATGTGCTAAAATGACCAAAGAAGCGTGTGCTAAGATGTGCGATGAGAAAGGATGAAAAAAAAAAAAAAAAAAGGCTTGTTTAGCTCATTTTGATGAAAACGGAAAATGGATTGGTGGCAAAATGAAAAAAGATTGCTGTAAAAAGTAAACCAATTAAATAATATATTGAAGCCGCCCAGTGCGGCTTTTTTTATGAATTTTAGAATGACAAAGAACAAGGATTTCTTTCAGGCTGTTTATGACATTGTGCGATTAATTCCAGTAGGAAAAGTAACTACATATGGCGCTATTGCTGAGGCCTTAGGGACTAAAGGTTCCGCTCGCATGGTCGGTTGGGCAATGAATGCAAGTCATAGCTTAGCGGATGTACCAGCACATCGGGTTGTGAATCGAAAAGGTTTATTAACTGGAAAAATGCACTTTGCTGATGCCAATGAAATGCAGCGAAAATTGATGGCTGAAGGCATACCTGTTGTTGATGACCAAATCCAAGCGTTTGATTCCTTTTTTTGGGATCCAAAAGAACTCGGCTAGATTCAATCCCTTTTGTTAATTTTGGACAAAATTTATTCCATGAAATTCGCAACGAAAGCCATCCACGAAGGGGTAGCACCGGATCCAGCCACAGGTGCCATCATGACGCCAATTTATCAAACATCAACCTACGTGCAAGATGGGGTTGGAAACCATAAAGGATACGAGTATTCGCGTACCTTGAATCCAACGCGCCATGCCTTAGAGAAGAATATAGCAGCCATTGAAAACGGTACCCATGGTGCATGTTTCGGTTCCGGCTTAGCGGCTATTGATTGTGTCATTAAAATGCTCAATCCCGGGGATGAGGTGATTTCAACAAATGATTTATATGGCGGATCCTACCGAATATTTAAAACGATTTTCGAAAAATATGGTCTTGTTTTTCATTTTGTTGACATGACAGACGTGTCAAATATTGAAGCCAAAGTCAACGAAAACACCAAATTGATTTGGGTGGAAACACCAACAAATCCAATGATGAATATTATCGACATTGAAGCAGCTTCTGCCATTGCGAAAAAAGCGGGTGCTATGTTGTGTGTGGATAATACCTTTGCAACGCCGTATCTGCAAAACCCACTGGATCTTGGAGCAGATATTGTTATGCATTCGGTAACCAAGTACCTCGGCGGACACTCTGATGTGATCATGGGTGCCTTGGTGACCAAGGATGATACCATCGCGAATGAAATGTATCGGATACAAAACTCATCGGGTGCAGTAACGGGTCCAATGGATTCATTTCTTGTACTCCGAGGGATAAAAACCTTGCACTTACGCATGGAGCGTCATTGCGAAAACGGGGAAAAAATCGCTCATTTCTTGGCGAGTCATCCAAAAATCGACAAGGTATTTTGGCCTGGATTCGCACACCATCCTAACCACCATGTCGCTGTAAAACAGATGCGCGGTTTTGGGGGAATGATTTCTTTTACCTTGAAAGGCAACAACTTGGAAGATGCCCTATCTGTAGTAAGTAAAGTTGAAATATTCTCCTTAGCCGAGTCCCTAGGTGGGGTTGAATCCTTAATCGGGCATCCCGCCACAATGACTCATGCATCGATTCCTAAAGCGGAACGTGAGCAAAGTGGTGTAGTGGATAGTTTAATCCGTTTAAGTGTAGGAATCGAGGATGTGGAGGACTTAATTCAAGACTTAACTCAAGCCCTGGCCTAAAGCTTTTCTAACATACTGAAAAACTGATCCTTCTTAGCAGGGGATAGGGGCACAGCAGACCCATCCCTCATAATGACAGAACCGCCTTCATGCTTGTCATACCGCTCAATGTACTCTAAGTTAATTAAGTGGGATTGTTGAACCCGGAAAAATCCGTGATTTGAAAGTAAGGTCTCAAAATCCTTGAGCGTTCGAGAAACAAGAATTTTTTTACCGTTATTCAAATAGAAAAAGGTATAGTTCTTATCGGCTTCACAACGTATGATTTCACTTAGGTCTACTACGTGTACACTTTCTTGGGTCTTAAGGACTAACTTTCGCTTTTGGTTGGTTTGAAGGTTGTGGGTGAGCGCCTCAAATTGCGAATCTTCTTTTTTGAAATCTACGGTGTCCATGGCATTTTGCAAGGCCGTTTTTAATTCCTCGTCATCAATTGGCTTGAGAATATAATCGAGTGCACTAAACTTAATCGCCATAATGGCATATTCCTGAAAGGCAGTAATAAATATCAATTCGAATTTCTTATCCTTTACACGGTTTAATAAGTCAAATCCTGTTCCGTCAGGCATTTGAATGTC